>NZ_JBISEO010000049.1:0-637 GCF_044383795.1 Paenibacillus sp. JSM ZJ436 | reverse complement strand
GAAAGCGTACAAGGGTATCTTTCCCTTTGCCTTCCGTCGCGTACAGCACTAACTTGGTATCGACATCTACAAACAACGTAATATAACGATGGCCACGGCGTGCAGAAGTCTCATCCACGGCAACTCGCTTCACTTTCGACAAATCCAATGCTGTCATCGCTGTATTCACGTAGTAACGAAAGATCCGCCACATGCGGGTATCATGCTCTCGAAGCTCACGGGCGGCAGCATTTACAGGCATTTCCGCCATGAGACGCATGGCCCAGGCTTCAAAATACAGCGTAAAGTGTGACTTCGGACGTGACCATGCAACAGGGAGAAGCAATATTTTACCGCAATTCGCGCACTCTGTTCTTGGTACTCTGGCATGGATATAGGTTTTCCAATTCCAGAAATCAAGATGCCGCCAATGTTTCTGGGCAGTATCATGAACCTTGCTTGATGCCCCGCAGTTGGGACAAGCGAACTCAGCGCCTTTCTCGAAATCGACAAACAAATGCCAGGCTTCATCCTGATCATCATATTCAATGTGCGTGAGTTCCCATGGTTTCTCAAGCGCCATTGCAACTCGAAACATCTCTGCAATCAGGTTATCTTTATTGCTAATTGGAGTCCACATCGTCATGACCACCCTATC
>NZ_JBISEO010000024.1:0-48080 GCF_044383795.1 Paenibacillus sp. JSM ZJ436 | reverse complement strand
AGCCCCCCTCAAGATGAGATTTCCCAATACGTAAGACCCCTTGAAGACCACGAGGTAGATAGGTTGGAGGTGGAAGTGCAGCAATGCATGGAGCTGACCAATACTAATCGGTCGAGGGCTTATCCTAAAAGCTTTACGAAGTAAAGCTAGCTTCGGAAGCATTATGCTTCAATGGAGTAGCCACGAAGTAAAGCAGCTACGGAGATGGATCATTCTCTAATAACGCACATTCGTTTCGTATCTAGTTTTCAGGTGATCAAACATCTGAGCACACTGAGGGTGAATATCAAGGTTTGATATTTTCTCGCAGCGATTTTTGAGGAGCTATGCTCCGAAAAATCATGTTTGGTGGTGATGGCGGAAGGGTTCCACGCGTACCCATCCCGAACACGAACGTTAAGCCTTCCAGCGCCAATGGTACTTGGACCGCAGGGTCCCGGGAGAGTAGGACGCCGCCAAGCGAACAACCTATAGAGTCACAATGGGTATCCATTGTGACTCTATTTATTTATATAGCATAAAATTTCAGAGGTTCTTGTCCACCCTATAAGGACAGATATACACGGGTTAAGGATTTAAGAGCACGTTAAACGAGGCCGCGTAAAAAGGTAAGCTTGCGCCTTGACAGCCCATATGCCCTTTGCTAAGATTGCAATAATATATTTCTGAAAATCATATGTAAACGCCGTCCCGCGCCGCTCAGACAGCTTGTATGTAGTCCGCAGGAAGACGACAAAAGGAGGAATAACCCGAGTGTGGGAAGATAAATTTAGTAAAGAGGGCTTCACATTTGACGATGTACTGTTGGTTCCTAGAAAATCGGCAGTTCTGCCGAAGGAAGTGGATGTTTCCACAAAATTGAGTGAGTCCGTAAAGCTGAATATCCCTCTGATCAGTGCGGGGATGGATACGGTCACGGAAGCACCTTTGGCCATTGCTATTGCCAGAGAAGGCGGAATCGGCATTATTCATAAAAATATGAGTGTAGAGCAGCAGGCAGAAGAGGTTGACCGTGTGAAACGTTCGGAAAGCGGCGTTATTACTAATCCATTCTCCTTACAGGCAGATCATTTGGTGTCTGACGCGGAGAAGGTAATGTCTAAATTCCGGATTTCCGGTGTTCCAATTGTGGACGAGCTGCATAAGCTGATCGGGATTTTGACAAATCGGGATCTTCGTTTTGTTCATGACTATTCTACTCCAATCAGCGAAGTCATGACTAGCGAGAACCTCGTTACTGCTCCAGTTGGCACGACGCTGACAGATGCAGAAACCATTTTGCAGAAGCATAAGATTGAGAAGCTGCCATTGGTGGATGAGAATAATGTCCTAAAGGGTCTTATTACCATTAAAGATATTGAGAAAGCGATTCAATTCCCTAACGCAGCCAAGGACAAGCAAGGACGCCTTCTGGTCGGCGCAGCGATTGGGATCTCAAAGGATACCTTTGATCGTGCAGAGGCGCTTGTCAAAGCGGGTGTAGACGTTATTACTGTAGACTCTGCCCATGGACATCATATTAACATTATTGAAGCGGTCAGCAAGCTGCGCAAGCTTTACCCGGACCTCACCATCATCGCGGGCAACGTGGCTACAGGAGAAGCTACCCGTGATCTGATCGAAGCCGGTGCATCTGTAGTCAAGGTCGGTATCGGCCCAGGCTCGATCTGTACAACTCGCGTGATCGCCGGGATCGGCGTACCACAGGTTACTGCGGTGTACGATTGCGCCAGCGTCGCTAAAGAATATAATGTTCCGATTATTGCAGACGGCGGCATTAAATACTCCGGAGAAATTACGAAAGCTCTTGCGGCAGGTGCCAGCGCAGTCATGCTGGGCAGCATGTTTGCCGGAACGGAAGAGAGCCCGGGCGAATCCGAGATTTATCAGGGACGACGTTTCAAAGCATACCGCGGTATGGGCTCCATGGCGGCCATGAAGCAAGGCAGTAAAGACCGTTACTTCCAGGACGATGACAAGAAGCTGGTTCCAGAAGGCATCGAGGGCCGTGTTGCTTACAAAGGTCCTTTGGCGGATACTATTCATCAGCTGATTGGCGGACTTCGCTCCGGTATGGGCTATTGCGGGACAGGTAACCTGGAAGAGCTCCGCAACGAGACCCAGTTTATCCGGATCACAGGGGCAGGCCTGCGCGAGAGCCATCCACATGATATCCAAATTACGAAGGAAGCACCAAACTACTCCCTGTAAGGGGAAGATTCGGGGCACATTCTCGACTCTAATCATGCTTACAGAGACAAGCCGGTTGAAAGGTATCCGGCTTGTCTTTTTTCTGATAGAATAGAACAAGCAAAAAGAGTGCGAGAGAGGAGTATTACCTTGAAAGAGTCCAAAATGAAAGAGCAAATCTCCTATAAGATGAAACACAACGTAAAGCCTGTAACCAAACGTCCGATCATTCAGAGAACGCTGGCATCGGTCATGTTACTGAATATATTATGCTTCTCGGCTATACCAGCCGCGGCTGCACTAGCTGAACCTGCACCGGCGGCTACAACAACAGAAACGACGGCTAGTCCGGCAGAAACAGCAAAACCCGAGAAGCTTGATAAAGTGGCGGGTGTAGATTCACTGGGCCTGCAGGTCAGATCAGCTGTGCTCATGGAACCAACTACCGGACAAGTGTTGATGTCTCTTAATTCCGATAATGCGCTCCCTCCGGCAAGCATGACCAAGATGATGACGGAGTATATCGTCCAGCATGAGATCAAACAGGGAAACCTGACATGGGACACGATAGTAACAGTGCAGGAAAATGCTTCTTTAAGCCAAGGCTCCCGGATATTTTTGGCCCAAGGGGACCAGCATACTGTAGAAGAGCTATATATTGCGATGGCTGTAGGCTCGGCCAATGATGCGACGGTCGCGCTGGCGGAGTATATTGCTGGCTCTGAAGAAGAATTTGTGAAGATGATGAACGACTACGCTCAAAAAATGGGGATGGAAACTGCATATTTTGCCAATGCGACGGGACTGAGCATCAAGGATATGCCCGAGAAATACCGTCCAGCAGATACCCGAGAAACGGTGCTGTCCGCCATGGATACAGCCAAACTCGTAAAGTACATCGTCCAGGAGCATCCGGACTTCTCGAAGTATACAACGATTCAAACGTATCAATTCCGCGAGCGTGATCAGGCCCCAATCGTGAACCTGAACTGGATGCTGGAAGCCAATAAGGACGTGCCGAACTTTCGCGCCTTCGCGTATGATGGTCTGGACGGTATGAAGACCGGCTTTACGGAAGAGGCTTTGAATACGTTCGCCGGGACGGCCGAGCGTGATGGATTGCGTCTCATTAGTGTGGTAATGGGTGCAGAAACAAAGGCGTCCCGTTTTACAGAAACCCGAAAGGTGCTGGATTACGGATTTAACAACTTCGAGGTGAAACAGGTCATTGATGCAGGCTCAATCATTGAAGGCTTCGAAACCATTCCGGTGAACAAGGGCAAGGAGCAGTCTCTTCCGCTTGCCATTGACAAGTCGGTATCCTTCATGGTGCCAAAGAATTCGGAGGGCAAGAGCTACACTGTGGAAGCGAAGCTGGACAACTCGACGCTGACCGCTCCGGTTCAGAAGGGGACCAAGGTAGGGACGGTTACCTACAGCTACCATATTGAAGGCGTGAAAAATATTCAAAAGGCTACTGTCGATCTTATTGCAGCAGAGGAAGCGGAAAAGGCCGGCTGGTTCAAGCTGTTTTTGCGAGCAATTCAGCAATTTTTTGCAGATTTGTTTCAATCCATCAAGAATCTGTTCTAAATCATTGAAATCCCGAGTAAATGGGTTGTATATTTCCCGGGTGTAGAGTAAAATTTGAAGTTAGAATCATACCGTAATTGATGACGGATTAACATATTTTGATATTGATCGGGAGGCTAGTTAACATGGAAACGGGAACATCCAGAGTAAAAAGAGGCATGGCAGAAATGCAAAAAGGCGGCGTCATTATGGACGTCATGAACGCAGAACAGGCTAAAGTCGCTGAAGCGGCCGGAGCTACTGCAGTCATGGCGCTGGAGCGCGTGCCTTCCGATATTCGTGCAGCCGGCGGCGTTGCCCGTATGGCAGATCCGACCATTATTGAGGAAGTCATGAAGGTGGTTTCCATTCCTGTTATGGCGAAGGCTCGTATTGGACACTATGTAGAAGCTAAGGTACTGGAGTCTCTGGGTGTAGACTACCTGGACGAGAGTGAAGTGCTTACGCCAGCTGATGAAGTGTTCCATATTGATAAATGGCAGTTCACGGTTCCTTTTGTCTGCGGAGCCAAGGATCTGGGAGAAGCGCTGCGCCGTATTGGTGAAGGAGCTTCCATGCTTCGCACGAAGGGTGAGCCGGGAACCGGCAACATTGTCGAAGCGGTTCGCCATATGCGTCTGATCAACAGTCAGATTCGGAAGGTACAGAACCTTTCCAAGGACGAGCTGTATGCTGAAGCCAAGAACCTGGGTGTTTCGTATGAGCTGCTGAAAGGGATTCAGGAAACCGGCAAGCTTCCGGTAGTAAACTTTGCAGCCGGCGGTATCGCTACCCCATCTGACGCAGCGTTGATGATGCACCTGGGTGCTGACGGCGTATTCGTCGGCTCCGGTATTTTCAAATCTGACAATCCGGAGAAGTTTGCGCGCGCTATTGTAGAGGCAACGACCCATTTTGAAGATTACAAGCTGATTGCGGAAGTGTCGAAGAACCTGGGCACCCCGATGAAAGGCATCGAAATTTCCAAGCTGACTGCGGCCGAGCGGATGTCGGATCGCGGCTGGTAAGAGAGAAGGAAAGCTTCATGAAGATCGGAGTATTGGCGCTGCAGGGCGCTGTAGCTGAGCACATTCGGAGCATTAATCAGACAGGGGCAGAGGGCGTCCCCGTCAAGAAGGTGGAGCAGCTTGAGGAACTCGACGGACTGATTATTCCGGGTGGCGAGAGCACAACGATTGGCAAGCTGATGAGAAAATACAGCTTCATCGAGCCCATTCGTAATTTCTCAGCACAAGGCAAGCCGATATTTGGAACCTGTGCCGGCTTGATCGTGCTGGCGAAGGACATCGCAGGCGGCGAGGAGCCGCATCTCGCGCTGATGGACATTCAGGTGGCACGGAATGCTTTTGGACGGCAGCGGGAGAGCTTTGAAACCGATCTGCCGGTGAAGGGAATGGAGAAGCCGGTGCGGGCAGTGTTCATTCGAGCGCCGCTGATTCTGGAAACCGGCGAGGGCGTAGAGGTGCTGTCCACATATAAGAATGAGATCGTTACAGCTCGTCAGGGCCATTTGCTCGCGGCCTCCTACCACCCGGAGCTGACTGAGGATTACGCACTGCATCAGTACTTTGCCGACATGGTAAAGGACACTCAGGCTGCGGTAAAGCTATAAATAGGCTGAAATTACAATCTTGGCTCTTTTTAAGGGCCAGGATTGTTGTTTTTTTGGCAAATATTCAATAAAATAAGTAGAATGACGTGGATACGATGTTTTTTTACTTAGGAGGGTTACTGTGTTAGACGTGAAGATATTGCGCAGCGAGTTCGGACGTGTGGAGGAAGCCTTGAAGAACCGCGGCAAATCCCTGGATTTGATTGCTGATTTCCCCAAGCTGGACACACGCCGCAGGGAGCTGCTGCAGGAGAGCGAAACGCTGAAGAACCGACGCAACACGGTGTCCGCCGAGGTCGCCAGGCTGAAGAAGAATCGGGAGAATGCCGATGATCTCATTCTGGAAATGCGAGAGGTGTCGGACCGGATCAAGAGCCTGGATGAAGAGGTACGGCTCGTTGAAGCTGACATTGCCGAGCTCACGCTCGCTATTCCTAATATACCGCATGAAAGTGTGCCCGTCGGATCTTCTGAAGAGGAGAATGTAGAGCTGCGCCGCTGGTCTGAGCCGAGAAGCTTTGAGTTTACACCGAAGGCGCACTGGGACTTGGCGCAGGAGCTGGGGATCCTGGATTTTGAAGCTGGAGCGAAGGTTACGGGCTCTCGCTTTACGTTCTATAAGGGACTGGGAGCCAGGCTGGAGCGTGCTCTTATTAACCTGATGATGGATCTACACAGTGATCATGGCTATGAGGAGATGCTACCTCCGTATATCGTGAACCGGGACAGCCTCTACGGTACCGGTCAGCTTCCTAAATTCGAAGAGGACCTGTTTAAGATCAGCGATACGGATTATTATCTGATCCCTACGGCAGAGGTGCCGGTCACGAATTATCACCGCGAAGAAATTCTTAGCTCCGACGATCTTCCAAAGAAATATGTCGCTTACAGCTCCTGCTTTCGCTCTGAAGCGGGTGCCGCCGGCAGGGATACCCGGGGTCTGATCCGCCAGCATCAGTTCAATAAAGTCGAGATGGTGAAGGTGGTTCATCCGGATCAATCCTTTGCAGAGCTGGAGAGCATGACGCAGGATGCCGAGCGCGTGCTGCAGCTGCTGGAGCTTCCCTATCGCGTAATGGCTCTGTGTACGGGCGATATGGGCTTTGGATCGATAAAAACCTATGACCTGGAAGTATGGCTGCCGGAAAGCGGCATGTACCGCGAGATTTCGTCCTGCTCCAACATCGGTGATTTCCAGGCTCGCCGTGCAAACATCCGGTTCCGTCCGGACGCGAAGGCAAAGCCAGAGTTTGTGCACACGCTGAACGGTTCCGGACTGGCTGTTGGCAGAACGGTCGCAGCCATTCTGGAGAATTATCAGCAGGAGGATGGCACCATCGTGATTCCGGAGGCATTAAGACCTTATATGGGCAACCGGAGCGTAATCGGCGGCGAAGGAAAGTAGAATTAAGTTGATTTAAAGGATCTGTGTGTGATACAATAATTAATGCACGTGATTAATTGTTGTATCTTTTTGGAGAGGTACCGAAGCGGTCATAACGGGGCGGTCTTGAAAACCGTTAGGGGGCAACTCCACATGGGTTCGAATCCCATCCTCTCCGCCATACATACTTAAATCTTTGTCGCAAGGATTTGCGGCAATTATGACGGAAACGCACTTGACTGTTGAACAGCGGTCGGGTGCGTTTTTTTGTGTTTGTGACCGTTAGCCATGTATTAACACAAGTAAACTTTTTCCTTATGAGTTCCCTTGTATCCTGACGAACATCGGTACTTACGGTATCACTCTGCACCGTTAGAGTACATTCTCTTGTCTTCTTGAATCCAAGCAATTCGTTCAGATCTTCTTGTATATTTCTTTATTTTACGATATCAGCAGTTCGTATGATAGAAGTCATATCGTCAATAGCGTGTCTTCAGCTAACCCTGCTAGATAGAGATAAGTTGCGTTTTTTTGTATATATTACATGTCATAAAAAAGGGTTCGTCGCCGCACCTTAAGGATCAGGGGGGTGTAGCAAACATGAACTCAGAGCTGAATGTAGGACAAGAGGTGCTGGTTGGTGCATGGCAGGAGCGTCTGCCGACCATTCTGAAGCCAGGCGACCGGGCACAGGTAGCGGCCGATCTGGCGAATCCGCAGGGACTGCGCATTCACATTGAAGCGGCAGGCAGGCAGGATTATTCATTTGATTTTGAGTGCCGTTATGTGGATTCACGGGAAGTTCAGGTTAAGCTGGTAGACGTGGAACGTGCAGGTGTGGTGGTGGATGAGCGAAATGAGAATGTGCAAGGCATGGCAGGCGATTATACCCGGCACATCCATGAATGCGCTCAAGCACTGCAGCAGATCACGCATCCGTAATCGGCTGTGCTGCTGTAATCTGTATACAGATTGCAGTCATCTCAGAAGCGTACTAACCGCTTCGAAAAGGAGGCCTTCCCATGAGCAAGCCAAAAGCGATTCCCGTGCCAGAGGCGCAGGAGCCCCGCAGACAGCGCAAGGATAATGACCATGGCGGCAATCAAGAGCCAAATACAGGCTCACATCGTGCAAAAATTGCGAAGCAATCGGGTCATTTTAACCCGGAAGGCTAGCACGCTCCATTAAAACGTGAATGAAAGCTTCCGCGCAGGCGGAGGCTTTTTTCATGGAAAACGCTATATATGAAATAAAAATGAATGTACATAAAACTTTTTGAAAGGTTAAAACGTTTATAACAATAGGGATGTAAAATATTCATAAAGACGAAACTTCCTCCAGCCTTCTACGTAGAAGAGGAGCATGAAGTAAGACTCGATCAAAGATAACGGAAGCCTTGGGATTCAACCAGCGTTAGATTGATTACCAATCGGACAGGATCATACACATCGGTATAGCACGGGGATTGATCATATCATGTTATGGGCAGCATCATTTACAAAAATGTAATAAAGTGTTTCTCATTTCGTGTAAATGGTTTATGATGAAAGGGTCGGTTATTTTTTCGAGGTAATTTTTGGTTTGGAAGAACCGAGGGGAGAGAAACGAATGAACAGAAAGTTTATGTCACTTATGCTGGCCGTGCTGATGGTGATGACGGTGGTGCTCGTGGGTTGCGCGAAGAAGGAAGAGCCGAAGGCGGCGATGACTAAGGCAGCACAGCAAGCGATGAGCATGGAATCTTATGAAATGAAGAGTAGCTTCGTCATTGAAGATCTGCAGATGAACGTAGGCATGGTTGAGGATGACCCGACGATGACGCAAGCGATGACGATGCTGAAGAACGCTGAGCTCACGTTGAGCGGAGTGTATCAGGCTGAACCGCAGCAAACGGAAATGCGTATGGGCATTAATCTTAAAGGTGATTTGGCGATGACCTTCAATGTTGATATGGTCATGACCACAGATATGCTGTATGTCAAGGTTCCGAACATTCCAACAATGCCTCTTCCGGAGGATCTGGTTGGGAAGTACCTGGCGATTGACTTGAAGGAGCTGGCAGAAGAAGCGGGTGAAGAGTTTGATCCTGCGATGCTGGATGCCGAGAAGAATCAGAAATTCGCAACAGAAGTGATGAACGCGCTGCTTAGCGAATATGACCAAGAGAAGTATTTCAAGGAAGTAGCCGTGAAGGATGCCAATCTGCCAGAAGGCGTAGAAGCGAAGCAAGTGGTACAATTCTTCGTCACCAATGACAATATCAAGGAAGCCATTGATACCCTGGTGAACCAGGCTGCTCCGAAGATTCTAGACATTGCCGCTAAGGAAGAGTACCGCACATTGCTGGGCCTGACGCAAGAAGATATTGATATCGCTAAAGAAGAATTGAACAACGTCGATCAAGGCGAGTTCGAGGAAGCTATGACAGAGATGCAGCAATATCTGAAGATCAATAATTTCAACATCAACACAGCAGTGAATAAGGATGACTTCCCGGTGTATCAAGACATGGCGATGAATGTTGAGATCACGGAGCCGGAAACGGATGAGTCCATGAAGATTGCTGTGAAGGGCAGCACACAGTACAGCAAGATCAACGAGCCACAGACCTTTGTTGTGGGCATTCCAGAAGGTGATAATGTAGTCACACTGGATGAGCTGGAGCAAATGGGCTGGTAATCTTTATCTTCAATACGAAATCATAAATGTATAGATGTACCGACAAGAAAGACCAGGCCGCTATGGCCTGGTCTTTCTCTACGAGAGAAGTGAGGTATCTGCGCGGCAGCACAGCACTTAAGGAAGCGGGGGAGCATCCTTCCGGCTGCGCAGCTTGCGAAAAAACTGTGTGAGCAGGGACGCACATTCCGGCTGGAGAACCCCGTGGATCACCTCCGTGCGATGATTGAAGCGTGGCTCTTGAAGGAGATTCATGAGCGTCCCGGCACATCCGGCTTTGGGATCGGTCGTACCGTAGATCACCATGGGTACGCGCGATTGTACGATGGCTCCGGCACACATGGGACAAGGCTCCAGGGTCACATAAAGACGACAATCCAGCAGTCTCCAGGCCTGCAGCTGGCGGCTCGCTTCGCGGATGGCGATAATCTCTGCATGCGCTGTACCATCAAAGGTCGTTTCGCGGAGATTGTAGCCGCGCCCGATGATTTTTTCATGCTGGACGATCACCGCACCGATCGGAACTTCTCCCAAAGCCTCGGCTTTCTGGGCCTCTGAGATCGCTTCGCGCATCCAGTGCTCATGCTCATATTGATCCACAGTAGAGGAAGGGTCATTAGACAATAACAAGGTGGATAGTCCTCCTTCATCTTTAAAATAACAGCTTGTTCTACGAACATTCATTCGGTTGTTAACATGGTGTGGACATATTTGTGGATAAGGTAGGACTTATGCACAGACTTATTCACATTTTCCACAGAAAGCTTGTGTATTTGTTAGCAATCTGTGGACAATCTTGGTGAGTGAAGATCCTGCAGATGAACTCATTTTTATTCTAGAGAATGGCTGTAAGAAGTGCAATATATGTCTAAACCACGAAATGAATCAGCAGCAGCTAAAGCGTCAGCTGAAATTCCTTTCCAAACCGTAAGTCAGAAGTTATCATAAAAGTGACAGGCTGTGGAAATTTGTACCTGAAACCTGAGTTTCTCCGAGAGAGTAGGTGTCATCTCTTTTGTCTATAAAAACAAAGCTTTCCTCCATCATCACCGTATCGGTACTGTTCATTCTGCTTCTGAATATTACCTTGAGCTTCTATACAACACAGGAAAATCTGCGCAAAGACAGCGAGGCCAAAATGGTCATTGCCGCGACTCAGATTGCTATTACTCTAGAGCAGACAGAGTACAGTACGAAGTACGTAGATGGTGTATATAGTGATCTGCTTAGGAAGGCCTCCATACTTGCAGCGGAACGTCTCGATCCTGACGTCCAGAACATTTCGAATGGCGATTTGGTCCGTGTGGCTGAAGAAGTGGGCGTTCATCATATCTCTCTGCTTGTAAAGACGGAGAATGATATTGTCGTGGAGCGCTCCTCAGATCCGAAAGAGCTGGGCTTATCCACAAAAAACTGGGGTTACTGGCATAAAGCACTGCAGGAACTGTTTAAATACACGCAGGTGCGGACGGTTGACCAAGGGCAAACCGCCAATCACTTCTGGTCCGGCCCTATTGAGTTCTCCTCCTCCAGTCCCGATACAACAGCCAAATGGGGCAATTATTATGATGGCAAGCGCAACTATATTATTAATCCTTATTTCCGTGGAGCTGATATTAAGGATTTTGCCAGTATTGCCAGCCCGGACCGTGTTGTGGATCGTACCACTGTTGCAAACCAGCATATTCTAGAAATTACCGGTATTAATCCACAGACGTTCGGCGGCTCGACGATGGAGGAGGATGGCACAGATCCCGTTCATTTCAAGCTGGATAATCGCCCCATTAAGTTCGGAAGCTATCAATACGGGGCGCTGGCGTCGGATCGCGCTGCGGTCAGGAAGGCGCAGAGCTCAGGCAATAGTGTCGTATTTGTCAGTACAATCGAGGGCAAAAAGGTGATGAAAAGCTTTATCCCCATTCAAATCCAGGACGCACCATCCTATGTTATTAGTGTGGTCATGGATTATGAAGTCATTTCGTCCGTCATTCGCGAGCAGATGATCAGCCTGGTGGCGATCTCGCTCGTGCTCCTGGAGATTGTCGTCATTGGCAGCTATATCGTGGCCGCTTATTTCACGAAGCCGATTAAAGCGATTCTGGCGACTGTGAATGAGGTGGCCGATGGCAACTTTGAACGGCGGCTGGAAGTGGCAAGCCGGGATGAGCTCGGTAGACTTTCGGGACGGATTAATACCATGACCCGTAATCTGGGGCACTATACCCGCCAGCTGGAGCAGATGATTGACGAGAACCAATCGGTTAAGGAGTATCTGGAGTCTGTCATTAATCAGACTGCGGATGCGATTCACACGACAGATCAGGCAGGCCGCATTCTCAGTGTAAACAAAGCCTTCGAACAGCTTTACGGCTGGGAGGTGGAGGAGGCAGTCGGCCGGCGGCTGCCCATGGTGCCCGAGCATCTGCGAGAGGAAGAGGAGAAGCACCAGCGCCGCCTGCTGAATGGAGAGGCGCTTGCACCAATCGAAACGATCCGCAGGCGCAAGGATGGCAGTCAGATTGAGGTCAGCATCAGCACCTCTCCAATCCGGGATGAAGCGGGGCAAATCACATCGCTGGTTAGTGTGTCGAGGGATGTTACAGAGCGGAACCGGATGGAAGAGCTATTACGGCAATCAGAGAAGCTGACGACCGTCGGTCAGCTTGCTGCCGGAGTGGCGCATGAGATCCGCAATCCATTGACGACGCTGAAGGGCTTTCTGCAGCTGCAGCAGCAAACCAAGAAGCATGATCCCAAGCATATTGATCTGATGCTGTCGGAGCTGGAGCGGATCAACCTGATTGTGAGTGAGTTTCTTATTTTGGCCAAGCCTCAGGCCGTCCATTATCAAAAAAAGGCGCTCCGTTATATAATTAAGGATGTGCTGTCGCTTCTGGAAACCCAAGCCCATCTCTATGGGGTTATGTTTACGCTGAAGAAAATGGACCAGGAAATGCTCGTATATTGTGAAGAGAATCAGCTGAAGCAGGTATTTATCAATGTATTGAAAAATGCGGTAGAGGCGATGCCGGACGGTGGAACCGTGGATATTGAAATTGCCAAGCATGCACAGAATCAAGTGGCTGTGATCATTTCCGATCAGGGTATCGGTATTCCGGAGAAGCTGCTTCCGCATATTGGCGAGCCATTTATTACGAACAAGGAAACAGGCACGGGGCTGGGTTTAATGGTCAGTCAGCGCATTATTCAATCGCATCAGGGTACGCTGGATATTAACAGCCAGGAAGGAATTGGTACTACCGTGACCATTCGGCTTCCAGCTGTTCCCGAAGGAACCGAAGAAGAAACCAGCTAAAATGGAGAGGATACAACCTTGAGAATTAACAAATTTATTAGTGAGACCGGATACTGCTCCCGCCGGGAGGCAGACAAGCTGGTCGAGAGCGGACAGGTCACGATTAACGGAGTAAAGGCAGTCTTGGGCAGCCAGGCGGAGGAAGGCGATGATGTTCGTATCTCCGGACGACGGCTTCTGGACAAGAAGGAGAAGCATGTATATATTGCCTTGAACAAACCGACGGGCATTACGAGTACGACCGAGCAGCATATCAAAGGAAATATTGTTGATTTTGTTGGCCATGCAGAGCGAATCTTTCCCATCGGACGGCTGGATAAGGACTCCGAAGGATTAATTCTGCTGACCAGCGACGGTGATATTGTAAACAAGATTTTACGCTCAGAAGGCAAGCATGAGAAGGAGTACGTCGTTACCGTGGATCGGTCGATTACAGAGTCATTCCTTAAGGGCATGTCGAGCGGTGTACGTATTCTGGGTGAGATGACACTGCCCTGCACGGTGACAAGAATGACGGAGCGGACCTTCCGGATTATTCTGACTGAAGGCAAGAACCGCCAGATCCGGCGCATGTGCAGTGCTTTCGGCTATGAAGTCAGAAAGCTGCAGCGCATCCGCATTATGAATATTGAATTGGGTAGCCAGAAAACCGGCAGCTGGCGGGATCTGACCGGTGAAGAGAAGTCAGAGCTGGGACGGCTGCTGAACTATTCACTGAGCTGAGAACGCTGCTCCCCGTATACATGAACGCGATATCGCCAAAAGGGGCGATCGGCATTGTAATGTGCCGGTCGCCCCTTTTATCAATCATACCTTGAATTATTTCTCGTCCTTCGTATTCGTTACATTAATATAAGCGTTATTATCTTGATATTTCCGGATAATGGACACCTCAACGCGTCGGTTCTTCGCACGGCCTGCTGATGTATCGTTGGTCGCAATCGGATGGTACTCCCCGTAGCCGATCGGCATGAAGCGCTTAGGATCCAGCGATTTATTAAGCAGCAGGATCTTCATGAACTGCAGGGCGCGGTCCGAGCTCAAGTCCCAGTTGGAAGGGTACTTGGCGCTGTTCATCGGTACGTTGTCCGTATGACCGGACACGATAATATCGTAGGCCGGAACCTGCTGCAGCATTTTTGAAATTTCCTCGGCCAGCTTGCGGGAATCTGTTTTAATGACCGCTTCACCGGAAGCGAACAACGCGTTGTCACGAATCGTGATCATGAGCTGGGAATGGTTCAGCTTGGTGCTAAGCTCGGTCGTCAAGCCGTTATCCTTGATGTATTTATCCAGCTGCTGCTTCAGCTTCTCCAACTCTTCCTGCTCCTTCTTCATGAGCGCTTCGCGGGCAGCCTGCTCGGTAGGCTTAGGCGCCTCTGTTTTGACATTGGTGACTGCGTTAAACTTGCCTACATCTGCAGGCTCCTGGCTCGGCTTTGTATTATTGTACTCCAGCACGCTGGCGCCGCCGTTCAGGACCGAGCTGAATGCCTCGCTCATCTCCTGAAACTTCTTGGCATCGGAGGCACTCATAGCGTAAAGCACGAGGAACAAGGCAAGCAGCAATGTAAGTAGATCGGCGTAAGGCAGCAGCCAGGATTCATCGGCATGCTCCTCATGGGGCTCATGCCTAGTCTTTTTGCTCACCAGCCCCCGCCTCCTTTTCGCTCATTTGCAGACGCTCCGTCGGAGTCAGGAACACAGACAGCTTCTGATTGATCGCGATGGTGGATACGCCAGATTGAATGGACAGCAGTCCTTCAACCATCATCATGCGGATCTCGACCTCCCTCTTGGACATGCGCTTAAGCTTGTTGGCCAGCGGGTGGCAAATAACATAACCGGTAAAAATACCGAGCAGGGTCGCAATAAATGCAGCACCGATGGCGTGGGCCAGCTCGTTCATATCGCTCATATCCGACAGCGCGGCAATCAGGCCGATTACGGCTCCTAATACCCCGAGCGAGGGCGCGTACATACCCGCCTGTGAAAAGATCAGAGCCCCCGAACGGTGGCGCTCTTCCGTTGCATGAATATCCTCCATCAGCACATCGCTGACAAATTCCTGATCGTTGCCGTCAATAATCATCCGCATTCCATTGCGGAGAAAGGCATCGTCGATTTCTTCCACCTTCGCTTCCAGAGCAAGCAGGCCTTCGCGGCGGGTGATGGAAGCCCAGTCCATGAACGTGGAGATCAGCTCGGCTTTGTCCATCAGATTCTGCTTGGAGAAGGTCATCTTGACCAGCTTGGGGAACTTCTTCAGCTCCGCCATCGGGAAGCCGATAAAAATGGTTGCTGCCGTTCCTCCAAAAATAATAAGGTAGGCTGCCGGGTTCACTAGTGACGTAACGGGGGCACCTTTCAAAAACATACCGACGATTACGGACAGAAAACCCAAAACTAAGCCTATGACTGTTGCGATTTCCATAGCACACCTCATCCATGAGAAAATAAGTAACGAATCCATTCGTTTACCCGCGGGCCGCCTCCTTACAAGGGGTGGCATGGGTACTACCCTATTTATCGTCAGGAAGGGCTTTTTTTTTTAGCGGTATTTTCCGGTATAATAAAGTCAGGGGAAAACCAAGTGCATGATGAGGGCTTATCAAAGGAGTGAACAGTCAATGGGTGTGAAGCATGGTAGAGATTACGGTGAGATTCTTGCTGACTTTACGGTAGCGGTCGGACGCATTCCGGACAGCTATGTTTTTTTTGAAATGGACCTGAGCGATTGGGAGCATTTGAACACGACCGAGCAGAATGAGGTCCATGAGGCCTTGGCAGAGGATTTATTCTATGCGCTGGGCACGGAGCCAGTAATCCCCGTAGGAAGCGGAGTCGTTATCCACGATCCGAAGCAGCATCGCATCAATGTACTGATTGGTGAGGAAGAGCTGGATGTTGTCTCGCTGATCTGACGGGAGATTGGTAGAGCAGGAATTACGGGGGAGGAAGATAAGCATGCTGTACACACAGCAGGAAGTAGAAGCCCATCTGGAGAAGCTGGAGGGATGGGAGCTGGAGCAGGGGCGGTGGATTATAAGAAAATATACGTTTCCTTCTTTCATGAAAGGAATGGCCTTTGTGGATGAGGTAGCAGCGATCTCGGAAGCGTTTGACCACCATCCTTATATCACCATTGATTTCAAGACGGTGACGCTGCGGTTGACCTCCTGGAATGAGGGCGGCATCACCGCACTGGACATTAAAGAAGCACAGCAATTTAACGAGGTATACGAGAAAAGAAGGTCCGCGGAGAACGGATAACGAGGGTCTATGGGGTCACCACCTATACATCAAAAAACACGCTTGGGTCTGCATGAGACCAAGCGTGTTTCGTGTGAAGCTATTATTTCTTCTCGGCAAGGTACATCGCCACATTAGCAATTTCCTCTTCCGACAGCGAATCCTTGAAGGAAGGCATACCTGGTGGGCGGCCTTTAGAAATCACAGTGAAGAGGGCTTCAGCATCCAAGTGGCTGCCTACCTGATTCAGGGCTGGGCCTGCTCCGCCTTGAAGCTGGTCGCCGTGACAGGTGATACAGCTGCTCTTCAGTACGGCTTCAGCGTCTGCTGCAACCATGGTAACCTCCGGCATGGTCGGCTTCGCTTCTTCTGCAGCCTCTTCTTTACCTGGAAGCGTGAACAACAATACAAGAGCCAACGCGCATGAGAAGAAGAAAATGCCGCTCATGATCCATTTCTGCATCGTCAAATCGTCCTTTCCTATGTATGTGCATGTATTCCTATTATAGACGATCCTGTCGGGACAGCAAAGCAGTTGTGACAAAAAAAGCACAGACATGCTCATCTGAAAGCCATAATATCACAGAATCGTGACAAAATGCAGTCTTTAGCCCGGCACATATTCCATACAATAAAACTCGGCCATCCCTGAAGGCGTAAGCTTCTCATATGAATCCGTAATGCCAAAGCCGGCCTTGCGGTAGGTGCGGATCGCGCGCTCGTTCCAGGCCAAAACCTCCAGATCTAAGGGGCCGCTTGGATAACGCCGCTTGGCCTCGTCCACAATGGCCTCCACAAATCGCTTACCCATTCCATGTCCGCACCAATCAGGTCGCATCCCGAGACCGATGCGAATGACCCGGTCCAAGGGAAATAGCTGTGCGAACCCCCATAGTCTGTCCTGCTCATCCACCACAGAAAGATACTGCTCCTCCCGAATGAGGGGATCGCCGAATTCCACGCCGAGCTGAACCATTTGCTCCCAAGGGAGCCATCCATAAATATTGTAGGGCTCCGGGTAACGCCAGCTGCATACGTCGATTGCATGCTCAAAGGTCATGGGAACTGCTCGAAATAAAGGGTATGAGTCAATCATGGGAGGCACCTCACGGCAAAGGGTTGTTTACGCTTTAAGAATATATACCATATTATTTTCCAAAATGTGTTTCATACTCAGGGATACGGGTATTAAAGCAGTAAGACGCACGAGAAGATAAAAAGTTGTGGCTTTTACATATTTTTTTGTAAAATGAAAAACCTTTTGCCTTCTTCCTGCGTTATAGAAGTATAGCACAAACAAAAGCCCCGAAGAGATGTTGGCGCATCTGCTTCGAGGCAAGTCAATGACATGAATTGGATTAGTTGTAATTCACGGCGACGGCCTTGTACTTGCTCTCACTCATGACCCGCTTGGCTCCGACATAACGCTTGGCGAAATAGCTGGAGTTGAGGCTGGTAATGGTGACTCCTTTGGAGCTGGAGGAATGAGCAAACTTGCCGTTGCCTACATAAATCCCAACGTGGGAAACACCGCGGCCTGTCGTATTGAAGAATACGAGATCACCGGCCTTCAGGCTGCTCTTGGACACAGAGGTCCCCACCTTATATTGAGCGGAAGAAACACGCGGTAAGGTGACACCGAGCTTCTTGAACACATAACTTGTAAATCCGGAACAATCAAAGCCTTTCGTCGTTGTTCCACCCATCTTGTAGCTTACGCCCATGACCGGCTTAATCGTGCTGGTAAGCTTCGAATCTGCGAAAGCGCTTCCGGCAGTAATGCTGAGCGCGAGCGCTAAACCAAGTGAGACTGCAGCCAACTTCTTCTTCACGTGAAAAGCTCCTTCCAAGCCTGCGAGGTTAGCTTAAGGGTTCGGTTGAGAAGGTTAACCTATGACCCCTCTGTTACAAGGTCAATTCACCCAGGACGGATCCCCCGTTTTCCTATCGGAAATTCGGCTTTCTGAAAAATGTTAAAGTATTGGACTCAACGACAATATGGCTAGGTACATAAATGATGACATCAAGATGACAAATTTGTTACTATCACTTTCGTTATTTTAGCAGAGTATTTACATTTTGGCAAACAAAGGAACGATATTTAATAAAAAAAGAAACGGATGTCCCGGGAAGCAGCAAAAAGGAGCTGTCGCCACAAGATTCAATCTTGTCGGCAGCTCCTTTTTTAGTGGATCGATAACTCTTTATTTTGTAGATGATGATTTAAATACGTGATACTGTGAGGCCATTCCCCACACCTGAAAAAGGCTCTTCAGGAAATAGGAAGCCTGCTGCAGCAATAGGCCGATCAGGCCCGACCACCATAAGGACATTCCGCCGATCAGTAGCGAGGACAGCAGGGCCAGACCGCCAATGAGCAGGGAGAGCGGAAGCGCGCTGCCGAGGCGGCGCAGGAACAAGAGCAGGGCTGCGGGAGTTCCTGTGCCGGAGGTATATCCAAACTGCATGTACAGCAAAGCCAGACGGATGATCCATACATACAGAAGCCATCCCAGCACCCAGAGTCCCGGCTGCAGCAGCGCCTGCGGATGACGGGCTGCTTCCATGAAGGAAGGCAGGGCCTCCGGAAGTAACCAATACAAGGGCAGCCCCAGCAGGATCAGCTCCAGGATATAGAACAGCGTCAAGGGCTTCCACAGTTTCCGCATGCCTTGAAAAAGAAACAGCCCCCGCTCCCCCTCGGCTTCCCGGTGTAGATGATACATCATTCCGGCCCGAATGCAGGGAGTCAGCAGAATATGCACAGCCGCTAGGAGAATCAGCATCCATACAGCACCGGGAAGCAGGCCGCCGCGGGTCAATGCCAGCTCTCCTTCAAAAAAATAAAGCAGTCTGCTCAGCTCATGCGGAGCGGGATCGGGGTATCGCAGCAGCAGCGGCACGACGATGGAGGAAATGAGGCGATACAGGCAGTACCCCCAGAGCAGCCGATATACAAATAGCAGAATAATGACATAAAACTGATCCTTCACACTTCCCCATCCTAAACCCGCGTATGTTCTCATATAATCCCCCCTACCATGACAGCGCTCCGTACAGCGTCTCGATCAGCTTGGTGACGCTCAGGTTCCAGCGTGTCACCTGCTTGGCCTCCATGCCGGCCTTTAAATAGTTGTTCACATGCTTGTTCTCAAGCACCATCGTGTAGTCGGGATCAGCCATCGCCCAGATCATCGGGGAGGAGGAGGTCACCTTGAAGCGTGCAGCCTCGCCGCTGCCGTCCCACACCCGGCGGATCGTTTCTCCATTCTCAAAAGCGAACGTCACGGGCACCTGGTGTACCGGTCCTCCCCGGCTGCTCAGCGTCACTGTGGTCGTATAGGAAGGATGGTCTGCTGTACCGGTGGAGGCCCCCTCAATACTTTCCACGGCAACATCCATCATCTGTGCGCCATACACATAGTGGTCGAAATAGCTCTGCCATGATGATTCGGTGATCTGCTCTACAGCCTGCTGGAAGTCCGCTGTAGTGGGATGCTTGAAGCGATATTTTTGGGCATAGGCTTTCATGATCCTCTCCATCGTCTTCGCACCGACATGCCGCTGTATGTCCTGAAGCACCAGCTTGCCACGGGTATACACGTTTTGGGCATAATGCTGGTGGGAGCCGTATTTCCATGCCTCCTGCGTCAGGGAGGAGGGCTTGGCAATGGACGCAGCCTGGGCTGCCGTGTTCGGAGTGAGGCCGTATTCCAGCTCCATCACCTTTTCCTCCGCGTAAGAAGTGAAGGCTTCATCGAGCCAGGCTTCTTCAAATTCATTGCTGGCAATCATGCCGTAGAAATACTGGTGGCCGATCTCATGAATGACTGTGCGCTCCAGCTCATAGCCAGGGGCATCATCCTTGCCCCCGAAGGCTGTGATGAGTGTCGGGTACTCCATGCCGCCGGCGCCATTGCCCTCTTCGGGAGGCACGACAATGGACAGAGTGGAGTATGGATACGTCCCATACCACTTGCTGTAGGATTTCAGAGCCGCTTTGGCTGCATCGAAATAGCGGTCCTTCAGATGCTTGTGCAGCGGATCAAGATACAGCTTAATCTTGACTCCCGGCACCCCGGGTGCTGAAAAAGCTTCCTCGGCAGCGATAAAATCAGGGGATGCCGCCCAGGCGAAATCGTGGACATCATCGGCATAAAACTGATATATTTTTTCGCCGTCTGATGTGACTGCGGATTTGGTCGGGAAGCCGGTCGCGGCGACGATATAATGCTCCGGTACGCGGATGCGTACGCTGTAGATGCCGAAATCGGCATAAAATTCAGAATTTCCGTGATACTGATGAAGGTTCCAGCCCTCCTCAGAGGCTCCCCGCGTTCCTGCCGGCTCATAGACACTGAGCTTCGGAAACCACTGCCCGGCCATCGTGAAATCCCCCGCGCTTCCCATTCGCGCGAATATTTTAGGCAGCTCCACTTGAAATCCAAGATGCAGGGTGATGCTCTCCCCGCCTTTTACCGGTCGGGGCAGGCGAAGCTTGACCAGCGTCTGATCGTTGATATTGCCGTCATCCGGCTGTACGTACTGAAGCCGATGCAGCAATGAGAGTCCGTCTGTCGTCTTGACCTCGGTAATGCTCATCGAGCCGAAGCCGTCCTGTGGCATGGTATCCGAACGGAGACGTCCGCCGGATTCCTTCATAAAGGTTGTATCTTTGGAAGCAAATGCATTGGGATAAAGGTGAAAATAAAGCTCGGTGACGGCTTTTTTTCCCGGATGAGTCCAGGTCAGGGTCTGTGTTCCGGTCAACTGGTTCTCTTCCGGCGTCAGGCGCACATCCATGTGATACTCCACCAGCCGGTTGCTGAGGGCAGGGGCCGGCAGGTCGGGCTGCACCTTGGGCGGGGACAGCGGTGCTTTGACGGCAGACGGTGCTGTCCCGGACTCCGGACCGAAAGCGGGGGCGTCTTTATCGCTGAATCGGGGAATGAGCAGGAATGCTCCTGCCAGCATGACGAGCGCGAGCATGGATGAGAGAAAGACCTGGATACGTGGTGGGACCATTTCAATAACCTCCCGTTGACAAGCATGTACAGCATGTATATGTTTGCAATGGGATGATTATTAGTTAAAATAAAATTAATTACGGACAGGGCCTACGACAGCCTTGCAGCCTAAAGACAGTGTTCTTCACTGTACCTACAGGAGGGTTAAAGAAGCATGGACAATCAGGAGCCGCAGGGCAAGAAGCAGATTGCCTTGAACATCATAAACAGTAAGAGCAAGCATAAAGGATTCGGAGCAGGGTCGATTGACCTTAATAGTGTGTCGCCGGTCATTATTGACCGCGGGGAAGCCAAGATCGAGATCGGGGCCATGCACGCCAAGAGTAAAGTGGAGCGGGGCATTAAATTTTTTACGGACCGGGAAGAGGTGCCTAACGGACGCCAGGTGTGGATTGTATGGGTCGCTGTAGACCGGACGCCGGAAGGACAGCACTACGGCGGCATGACCGCCTGCGAGATGCTGATTGACGAGGAGAACAAGCGCGGCTGGAAAATTCTCGCCGAGCATGTGAACAGGCTGGATGCTTCGCTGAAGCGCAAAGTGATGCTCGAAGGCTTGGGAAGTCAGGAGAAGCAGGCCCTGAAGCAGCTGCTTATTGAGAAGAATCAAGAGTGGTGGGATGCTACACCGGAATATGTGAAGCAGGCTCTCGAGGAATAACAGCAAGACGCCGGGGTGATGGATGCCCGGCGTCTTTTAGTATGCTGTATGCGAGTGTTATTCCTATAGGTCATGCCTTTAGAAAGGAAGACCCCTGCTTCTTTATGGACGGATCTGCTGCTCTTTAAGGATATCGCGGATTTCGGCCAGCAGCAGCTCCTCCTTGGATGGCTCTGGCGGTGCAGGAGGCTTCGCTTCCTCTTCCTCCTCTTTGCGTTTCAGCATGCTCAGTCCTTTAATGAACATAAAGATGGAGAACGCCACGATGACGAAATCCAGCACGGTCTGTAAAAAAGCTCCGTATTTCAGCTCCACGCCATTAAACGTGTACTGCAGTGCCGACAAGTCGAGGCCGCCAAGCAGCAAGCCCAGCACCGGCATCAGCAGGTCATTGACGAGCGAGGTTACAATTTTGCCAAAAGCTCCGCCGATGATGACCCCGATCGCCAGCTCCAGTATATTGCCCTTCAGTGCAAATTTCTTAAAATCCTTCATCCATTGCTTCAACGTTCATGCCCCTCCAGCCTTGAGTTCAATGTTTGAACCATTTGAAGCTAAACATATCACAGGACCGCCAGGGGCGCAAAGGGCAGGAGAAGGAGAAGTGCGGTTAAAAATGAAACGGACGGGCGTTCTTGTCCCGGATCGAAACATAGGGATGGTCCTGGATATAAAAACGCCATGGCTCTTCCGCATACTCCTCCGCATAAGGAATGTTAATGCGCGGTGCCTGCACAATATTCAGGGAGGATACGTCGCCGCCCTGCTCCAGGTGCAAGGGACCGCCAGGCTGTATCAGAGAGCAGCCGTTCAGGCTCTTATCAATGCGGAGCGCAAGACACAGCTTGCCGGGGCCGTTGCTTACATTCACGGCTTTACCGCCGGGAATCCGGGCGCGGTAGCACTGCATCAGGGCAGCATCATGCGGGGTGAGTGGCTCCACCGCACGGATCAGAACGGCCTGAGGATCATCCGCTGGCCCCGTCACAAGATTCAGGCAGTGGTACATGCCGTATATCAAATACACGTAGGCTTCTCCCCCCGGATGAAACATCGTTTCTGTCCGGGGGGTTCGGCGGGCGGCATAAGCATGCGAGCCTTTATCCTCCACCCCGCCGTAGCTCTCGGTTTCGACAATACGGCAGCGGATTTCACCGTCCTCCGTGTGCCGCACCAGAATTTGATTCAGCAGCCGCGGGGCGGCTTTTAATGCCGGAAGGCTGTATAGCTCCGGAGACAAGGCTTGCGGGGAGGCCGGGGCATGGGGAGCTGAGGAGTTTGCAGCTGTCCCGCTGCCTGCGCGCTCATGATCTTCAGGCCCGTCAGGGCTGCTGTAGCGTAATGTGTCCATCAACGAATATCCTTCCTTTCCTATAAAATGAAGTATCGTTTACCGGGCAGAAAATACTTTTCATCCCGGAAAAGCATCTATATACTATTACCTGAATCGTCCCCAATTTACGCTTTCAAGTAAAGCCCGGCGTGTCAAAGCGTCAGGTTACAGCCTGGAGGGAGGGGCAAAGAAATTGGTAAAGGAGGCATACCATGAATTGTCCAATTTGCGGACAAGAACAGCTGGTCAGAGGAGCGTATTGTGAGAAATGCGGGGCGATGCTGAGCACAGCGCCGGAGGTGGAGAACAGCAGGGATGAGGCAGTGCAGCCTGAAACGGTACAAGCTGAAGCGCCTGAGCTCCGGGAGGAGGCTGCCAGCGTGGAGCACAGCGAGCATCCGGAGCGGGAACTGTCGGCAGGCCAGACCTATTATTCACCCTCTTCATCGGTGCCAGCGCCCGTTGTACATACTTCTTCCTCGTCGAAACAGGAGCCAGAGCCGTCCAAGGCGGCTGCTTACCTGGATCAGGCCAAGGACGGCTCTCGAATATACATAAGCTATGCCCTGGACGTTCTGAAAAGTCCTTTAGCCGCTGCACAAAGAACCGGCAGCGAGCAGCTGGTCAACGGGATCATTTCTATCGTTTTATTTACCCTGCTCATTCCGTTGCTGGTTTATATTATGATCGGCAGTAACGGACGGAATTTGATCGAATACTCCATAGGCCGCAGCCCTTTTACAGAAATTGTCCTCAAGCCATGGTTCTGGCTGCTCGTGCTAACGGGGTTGAGCGCGGTGTACACTGCGGGCGCGGTGAAGCTGTCCAGCTCTGCAAACGTACATATTAAAGAAGTCATTGCGCGTTACGGAACGCTGCTCGTGCCGTTTATCGCCCTCATGATGATCTCATCACTGCTGATTTCCATGGGAACCAGCCTGGGCAGCATGCTGCTCATCATCGGTCTGGTCGGTGCATATTTCACGGTCCCTGCCCTGATCATCACAGTGTACTTCAATCAGGCAGGGCGAGGCAAAATGGATGTGCTGTACAGTATCCTGCTGGTCTATGCGGCCCTGCTCGTTACCATCATGCTTATCGGCAGGTCGCTGATGAGCATGATCGGTAACGGACTAGGATTCTGATTGATCTCATAGCACCGCCCAAAAAGGAGCTCCCCGAACCCGAGGGAAGCTCCTTTTTGACAATCCATTGTACGCTTTACTCTACCCACCACCGCTTGAAATGAGACCACCAGGAATGCTCCTGCTGCTTCTGTTTCTCGGCATCTCCAAGGGTATCCTCTTTCTCTGCAGAAGCCGGCTCACCGCCATGGCTGCAATACTCGGACGGCTCCGTGCCGGGCAGAAATACCTCGAGCGTCTTGGCAGGACAGTCCGGTCCGGCCCGCAAACCGGTAGTGGGATCGATATACAAGCTGACGACTCCTTCCGGGATCGGAAAAATCTTCGGGGGCACGTTCTCCAGCACCTCTTCCGTAAACTGGGCAAAAATAGGGGCAGCATGCCGCGCCTCACTCGTTGAAATTTCGCGCCCCTTGTCATAACCGACCCAAACGGCCGTTGCAAGCTCCGGCGTGTACCCGACCAGCCAGGCGTCCGTGTCGGTGGTGCCGGTTTTGCCAGCAACGGGACGCTTCATCAGCGCCGATACTCTTCGGCCGGTTCCGCCATCCTCAAAGACGCTCTCCATCATGCGGGTCAGTATATAAGCTGCCGCCGGCTCTACGACCTGCTCTCCGGCTGCCTCTGGAGCCGTGTACAGCTTGCGTCCGGCGGCATCCGTAATGCTCAGGATGGCGGTCACCGGCATGCGCCGCCCGCCGCCGGCCAGCGTAGAGAAGGCGGAAGCCATCTCCAACGGGCTGACTGGAGAGGTGCCCAGAGCGAGCGAGGGCACCTCTTCCAGGCTGCTCGTAATGCCCATCCGGCGCGCCATGTCCGTCACTTGATCTGTACCGATCTGCATAATCGTATTCACGGCATAAATATTGTCCGAGGCCGCGATCGCCTGCTTCATATTGATCTCGCCCCAATATTTGCCCCCGAAATTGCTGGGCTGGTAGGTTTTGCGGTTATCATCATAATGAAACAGGGTGGGCTGGCTGTTGAACAAGGTGACACTGGTCATCTGCCGCGAGGATAGCGCGGCCAGATACATAATCGGCTTAAAGGCAGAGCCGGGCTGGCGGGTTTGAGCCAGGGCATGGTTGTACTGATTCTGGCGGTAATTCCGGCCGCCGACCATCGCTTTCAGGTGGCCGTTCCGCGGATCGACCGACACCAGGGCGGTCTCCAGCTCGGTGTCTCCCTTCAGCTCCGCTGCCACCGCCGCCTCTGCGGCTGCCTGAGCGCGGGGATCGAGTGTCGTATAAATATCCAGTCCGCCCTGCTGGAGCTGCTGCTCCGTAATTTGAAAGGTGCTGGTCAGCAGGCCTTTGACATAATCCCGAAAGTAAGAGGCGACCGCCTTATTCTCTTGACGGTCCTGAGGCAGCAGGGCAAGCTGTGCGGAAGAAGCCTTCTCTGCTTCCTGCTGTGTAATGTCTCCGGACTCTACCATCGCCTGCAGCACCAGCTTCTGCCGGTTCATTGCGTTCTCCAGGTGATTGTATGGAGAGTAATACGTAGGCCCTTTCGGAATGCCTGCCAGCATCGCGCTTTCGGCCAGATTCAGCTCCTTCGCGGACTTGTCAAAATACAGACGGGCAGCCGATTCAATGCCGTAGGCGCCGTGTCCGTAGTAAATTTCGTTCAGGTACATCTCCAGAATGTCGTCCTTCGAATATTTCATTTCTAGCTGCACGGTATAACGAGCTTCTTTTAGCTTGCGCTCCAGCGTCTTCTCGTGGGAGAGATACAGATTGCGCGCGAGCTGCTGGGTCAGCGTGCTGGCTCCCTGCTTGCTGTTCCAGTGCTGGAGATTCACCAGCACGGCACGGGCCATGCCCTTCAGGTCGAACCCGGGATGCTGGTAGAACTTCCGGTCCTCCACGGCGAGCGTGGCCTGAATTAGCAGCGGGGAGATGTGAGACAGCTCTACCCGGTCCGAGGTGCGTCCATCGGGCGAGAACGTGGCAATGACCTCACCCTGGCTGTCCAGCAGCCGGGAGGCGCGCTCCGTCTTGGCAACTGGCAAGGGTGTAATATACAAATAGCCGAGCACTCCAGCGCCGGCGAGGACGGCCAGCAGGCAGACAACAGCCAAGCTTATGGCGAGCCGGAGGGGCCAGGGCTTGCGGCGTTTACGGGAAAAAGGCTGCGAACCGTTCATCGCGGAAGCTCCTTCGTTATTTTTGCGGACGGTGACTGGGTGTGACTTCAGTGCACTTATCGTTTGTTCACTGCTTTTTCCAGGCCGATCCTGTTATTCATTATGGGGCTTCTCTTGGCAGGATATTCATGGGGACGTGAGTGCATTGAGGCAGACGGGGAAAAGGCTAGATAATTTGGTTGCATTTTGGGCTTGATTTAATATAATACAATTTGTTTGGTACAATAGAAAAAGATGTGAAACAACAATACGCGGCACCTGCCGGCATCAAGTTTTGCGGCCTGGATCTGGACGGCTGAACATTTATTCTAGCGGAAAGAAGGTAGAGACGATGGAATTATGGTTTACGGAGAAGCAAACCCCGACGTTCGGCATTACAGCGAAGATTCGGGAAACGTTTGTACATGAGAAGACGGAGTTTCAACAGCTGGATATGATCGACACGGAGGAATTCGGGCGGATGCTCGTACTGGACGGTATGGTCATGACGACGGTAAAGGATGAATTCGTCTATCATGAGATGGTCGCTCACCCCGCTCTGAATACGCATCCGAATCCGAAAAAGGTGCTCGTTGTGGGCGGCGGAGACGGCGGCGTCATTCGGGAAGTCATCAAGCATCCGGACGTTGAGAAAGCGGTGCTCGTCGAAATTGACGGCAAGGTTATCGAATACTCCAAGCAGTACCTGCCGGAAATTGCCGGCAAGCTGGACGACCCAAAGGTCGAGGTGCTGGTCAATGACGGCTTCATGCATATCCATGAGCACAAGAATGAATATGATGTCATTATGGTGGACTCCACCGAGCCGGTAGGCCCTGCTGCTCCGCTGTTTGAGCGCGGCTTTTATCAAGGGATTTATGAGGCGTTGAAGGAAGATGGCATTTTTGTAGCCCAAACCGACAACCCTTGGTTCAAAGCAGACCTGATCCAAAAGGTGAACAACGACGTCAAGGAAATTTTCCCGATCGTACGGGTGTACGGCGCGAACATTCCAACCTACCCAAGCGGTCTATGGACCTTCACGATGGGCAGCAAGAAGCATGATCCGCTGGAAGTGGACGAGTCCAGTATTGCTGACCTGGATACCAAGTACTATTCACCTCGCCTGCACAAGGCGGCATTCGTTCTGCCTAAGTTCGTGGAAGACCTGGTGAAATAGGAGAGGAGCACACAGCGAATGAAACTGGAACAAGGATATTCCGGCAATGTGTTTATTTTGAGCTCCGATAACTATGAGGCCTCCAAAGCGGTGATCTACGGGATGCCGATGGACTTTACCGTCAGCTACCGTCCCGGCTCCCGCTTCGGCCCGGCGCGAATCCGTCAGGCCTCGGTCGGCCTGGAGGAGTACAGCCCTTATCTGGACAAGAGCATCGAGGACATGACCTATTTTGACGCAGGGGACCTGATGCTGCCCTTCGGCAATGCAGCACGCAGCCTTGACGTCATTGGAGATTACATTGGCAAGCTGCTGGATGACGGCAAGTTTCCGGTCGGTCTCGGCGGCGAGCATCTCGTAACCTGGCCAATCATCCAGAAGATGTACGCGAAATATCCCGACCTGATTCTCATCCATATTGATGCCCACGCAGACCTGCGCGAGCATTATGAGGGTGAGCCGCTGTCTCACTCCACACCGGTACGTAAGGCGGCCGAGATGATGGGCGGCAGCAGCATTTATCAATTCGGCATTCGTTCCGGATCGCGTGAAGAGTTTCAGTACGGACGTGAGCATATTCACTTCCATCCGTTCGAGGTGGCCAAGCCCTTGAAGGAAGCATTGCCTTCCATGGGCAATCGTCCCGTGTACGTGACCATTGATATTGACGTGCTCGATCCATCGGCTGCGCCGGGCACCGGTACGGCTGAAGCGGGCGGCATCACCTCCAAGGAGCTGCTGGAGGCCGTGCACCTGATCGCGAACTCCGATGTGAACGTTGTGGGCTGTGACCTGGTGGAGGTCGCTCCGATTTATGATCCTAGCGAGCAGACGCAGATTGTGGCCGCGAAGCTGATCCGCGAAATGCTGCTCGGATTCGTGCGCTAGGCGCAGGCTTTTATTCATAAAACCAAGCCTTTCCTTATTCAGCGATTCAAGCTGAATAAGGAAGGGGCCTGGTTTTTTTCATTGATAGGAAACTTGCGTGGGTCAGGGCGGAAATTGCTATAATGAAGACATCTGAATCCATTAGACCCAAGGAGGCGCACTATGAAATTTCGTGTATCCGCCGTTCAATATCATTTACATACCATCTCTTCCTTTGAGGAGTTTGCTGCCCAATGCGAGCATTATATACGGACTGCTGAGGAATTTGAGGCTGATTTTGTCCTGTTTCCCGAATTCTTTACCACGCAGCTGATGTCCATTGGCGATATGCAGGGCCAGGCACTGAGCATCAATGACCTGCCAGGCTTCACGGAGCGCTATCGGGAGCTGTTTCAGGGCTTCGCGCAGAAATATGGAATCCACATTATCGGAGGAACCCATGTCATCCGCCGCGAGGGCAGGCTGTACAATGTCGCTCACCTGTTCTACCCTGATGGCAGGGTGGCTGAGCAGGCGAAGCTTCATATTACTCCGTCCGAGGTGACGGGCTGGAATATGGGTGCAGGCGAGGGACTGCAGGTATTTCAGACGGAAAAAGGAACCATTGCGATGCTGACCTGCTACGACATTGAATTCCCGGAAATTGTACGGATGGCGAAAGCGAAGGGGGCTGATGTCATCTTCTGTCCGTCCTGTACTGATGATCGGCATGGCTTCCACCGTGTTCGCTATACGAGCCACGCCCGCGCGATCGAGAACCAGGTCTATGTCGTGCTGACAGGCACGGTGGGATCACTGCCTACGGTAGATTTAATGCGTGCCAATTTCGGCCAGGCTGCCGTGATTACGCCGAATGATATTCCGTTCCCGCCGCAGGGTCTGCTGGCCGAGGGCGAGCTAAACAACGATATGATCATTACCGCAGATCTGGATCTGGAGCTGCTGTACCAGGTGCGGGAAAAAGGGTCGGTGACGACCTGGCGCGATCGCCGAACGGATCTTTACCCGGATTGGGAATAGCTTTTATTGCATGATAGTAAGCTCATACTCATCACGCTCAGGAGGTGCAGTGTACGATGCCACAACCAGCTTACCGTCAAGCCTTTTATGTGTTTGACGGCAGTACACCCGTTCCGGCTTTGATCCGAAGCTATACGCCGGAGGATTTTGAAGAACTGATTGTGATCCAGTCTGAGGCCTTTCCGCCGCCGTATCCGGCGGAGCAGTGGTGGAATGAGGAGCAGCTCCACAACCATGTGGAGCTCTTTCCCGAAGGGGCGCTTTGTGTAGAGGTGGACGGCGTTCTGGCGGGGTCCATCACGTCCCTCATTGTGAACGAGAAGCCCGGGGAAGCTCCTCGCTCCTGGAGCCAGGTCACGGATCATGGATATATCCGGACCCATTGCCGTGAAGGCAATACACTGTATATCGCCGACATTTGTGTACGGCCCAGATTTCGCAAGCTCGGTCTCGGCAAATGGCTGCTGCAGGCGCTGTATCATGTTACCGTGGAGCTGGACCTGGACCGCCTGCTCGGCGGCGGGCGGATGCCGGGCTATCAGGAGCATGCCGCAGACTTGACGGCTGCCCAGTACGTCGATGAAGTGGTGTCGGGGCGAATCAAGGACCCGGTCATCACCTTTTTGCTGCGGTGCGGACGGACTCCGGCCGGCATTGCTGCAGATTATCTGGAGGATGAGGAATCCTGCGGGTACGCCGTGTTAATGGAATGGAAGAACCCGTTTAAGAGCTGACGGGCTGAAGGCATAAGATACATAAACCATCTATAGAGGAGGCTTAACGCATGATGGAATATATCCGTATTACCCATATTGAGGACCCGCTGTTTCGCAAAATGCACGACCTGATGAAGGAGGTATTCCCACCGGAGGAGGTGCTGGAATACAGCCTGTGGAAGGAGCCGCTGGAGGATCCTGGCATTCGCGTATTCGTGGCGCTGCATGAAGGGGAGGTCGTAGGCACGACAGAGTACCGCTACTACGAGGACTGGAATGTCGCTATGACAGACTTCACCATTATCGGCCGCGAAGGGCTGTCCATTGGCCGCTTCCTGGCACAGAATCGGATGAAGGACCTGATGTCATTGGCCCAAGGAAACGGCGGTCAGGAGCTGCTGGGCATGTTCGCAGAAATATACGATCCGTACCGCGTAGAGGATCATGCATTTGGCGGCGTCAAGCCGATGGATCCGTTCGTGCGCCGCGAGGTGCTCTCACATCTGGGATACAAGCGGACAGATCTGGCGTATGTGCATCCGTCCTGGAATAACGACGGGGAGGCCGTCAGCGGGCTGGACTTCTGCTTCATGCCGACGGACGATGCACTGGACACGCTCCCGGCAGAGCTGATCGCAAGCTTCCTGAAGCGGTACTATGCGGTGCTGCCGCAGAAGCCGCAGGCCTGGAGTGACATGGTGGCCGAGCTGGAGAAGCGGGATACTGTAGCGCTTTTGCCGCTGTAAACGACAGCAGCCTGATCCTTGACCACGGATCAGGCTGCTTTTGAAAATGAGAATTGAATTGGCGCTCTATACTGGATATAGTAGTACAATAGGTAAGGAAAGGGGCGCATCATGTCACACCGCATACAAACCGTCATTACGCTTTCCAGTCAGCATGAGGGAGAGCGTACGGTGCAGGAGCTGTCGGCAGAGGTGTTTGCCAAAGGACAGGCTCTATACGTCCGTTACGAGGAGCCGAAGCTCGGTCCGCACCAGGGCAGTACACGGGCGACCGTGAAGCTGTCGCCGGACGAGTTCAAGATTATCCGCCACGGTGAAGTGCAGTCGGAGCAGGCGTTTCGGCTCGGGCAGCAGATGCCCGGGTATTACCGATCTCCGTTCACTTCCTTTCAGCTTTCAACGCATACCCAGCGCATGGAGCTTCAGCTGGAGGGAATGTCCGGCCGCGCAGCCTGGGAATATGATTTATATGTATTTGAAGAATGCTCAGGACATTTTGCAATCAGTTTGACTATTCAGGAGGCACAGGAAGCATGAATATGAATCCACTTGACCACATTCACCAGCTCGTTGCAGAGGCGGTCGCGGATGCGGCAGTCACGGCCGGCCTGGTTACCCGCGAGGAGCTGCCGGCGATTACGCTGGAGGTGCCGAAGGATAAATCCCATGGCGATCTCGCCACGAACGCAGCGATGCAGCTGACCCGTATTGCCAAGAAGAACCCGCGTCAGATTGCCGAGGATATTGTAGCCCATCTGGAGACAGGCAAGGCATCCATTGAAAAGGCAGAGATTGCCGGACCCGGCTTCATCAACTTCACGCTCAACAAGAGCTATCTGTATCCGGTCATTGGCCTCGTGCAGGAGCAGGGCGAGAATTATGGCCGCGTGAGCCGCGGCGACAGCCGCCGCATTCAGATGGAGTTTGTAAGCGCCAATCCCACCGGAAGCCTTCACCTTGGACATGCCCGGGGAGCTGCTGTGGGCGATGCGCTCTGTAACGTGCTGGATTTTGCCGGACATGAAGTGACCCGGGAGTACTACATTAATGATGCGGGCAATCAGGTTATGAATCTGTGCAAATCTATTGAGGCCCGTTATCTTCAGGAGCTGGGCCAACCGGCTGAAATGCCGGAGGACGGATACCACGGCGAGGACATCAAGGGCTTCGCCAAGGAGCTGGTAGCTGAAAAAGGAGACTCTCTGCTGTCCCTGACACCAGGCGAGCGGACTGCCTTTTTCCGGACCTACGGCCTTCAGAAGGAGCTTGGCAAGATCAAGCGCGACCTGGCTCGTTTCCGGGTGAATTTTGACGAATGGTTCAGCGAAACCTCCCTGTACGAGAACGGTCTCGTTATTAAAGCGCTGGAAGCGCTGGATCAGAAGGGACAAAGCTATGAGCAGGAGGGAGCAACCTGGCTGCGCACCACGGATTATGGTGACGACAAGGACCGCGTTTTGGTGAAAAATGACGGCTCCTACACCTATCTGACCCCGGATATCGCCTACCACCTCAACAAATATGAGCGCGGCTACGATGAGATGATTAACATCTGGGGAGCGGATCATCACGGGTATGTACCCCGCATGAAGGCCGCAATGGAGGCTCTTGGCAATGATCCTGCCAAGCTGACCGTGCTGATTGCCCAGATGGTCAGCCTGTTCCAGAACGGCGAGAAGGTCAAGATGTCCAAGCGTACCGGCAAAGCCGTGACCATGGAGGATTTGATGGATGAGGTCGGCGTGGATGCGATCCGCTACTTCTTCACCATGCGAAGCATGGATTCCCATCTCGACTTTGACATGGACCTTGCGGTTTCCACTTCGAATGAGAACCCGGTGTTCTATGTCCAGTACGCCCATGCGCGGATTTGCAGCGTCTTCCGTCAGGCAGAGGAGCAGGCTATTGCACTGCTGCCGCTGTCTGAGGTGAACCTGAGCCTGCTTACGACCGAGCATGAGTATGATCTGCTTCGCAAAATCGGTGAGCTCCCGCAGGAGGTAGCTGCCGCTGCTGACCATTATGCGCCGCATCGGCTGATCCGTTATGTCTACGAGCTCTCCTCCCTGTTCCACAGCTACTACAAGGCAGAGCGTGTCATTACAGAGGAGCAGGATCAGACGCAGGCCCGGTTTGCCCTGCTGTCAGCGGTCCGCATTACAATTGCAAACGTACTGCGCTTGATGGGTGTTTCGGCGCCGGAGCGTATGTAGTCACTGCTGCACAGATGGATCACAAGATTTGAAATCACAGCCGCCCTCTCTTTCGGTAGAGGCGGCTGTTTGGGTTAGGGTGTCACAATATGCTGCTTCATGCCTTATGGCTTCATGGAACATCAGCGGCTCAGCCCCTCAGGCCTTCGCGTATGAATTTTAGTGTATTGATCTCTCCTTCAGAGGAGGAAATGCCTCGCTGCAGACGGAGCGGAACCGCGGTTCGCTGGAGCAGCGCTTTAATCGCGGCCGGCTTCAGGCCAGGCCTTTGGGCGAGCAAGAGGGCTATGGTACCGCTCACATGAGAGGTTGCCATGGAGGTGCCGCTCATTTCATGGTACTTGCCATGCAGCCAGGCAGACATAATCTTGTCTCCGGGAGCATAGATGTCGACGTACTGGCCGCGGTTGCTGAAGGAGGCGATTTTTCGCTTGCGGTCTGTGGCACCTACGGAGATCGTCTGGGGGTAGCGTGCAGGGTAGTCGATGGCGCGGCGTTTGCCGTCATTGCCGGAGGAAGCGACCACGACGATGCCAGCCTGGCCTGCTCGGTTGACAATATCCAGCAGAGACCGGCTGCGGGTCTGCATTCCGAAGCTCATATTAATCAGATCTGCCCCTGACCGGACACACCAGTCAATTCCGGCGATGATGTCTGATACATAGGCCGAGCCATTGGCATCGAATGCCTTAACCGGATAGATGATGGATCTGGGGGCAACGCCTATCATGCCCCGAGTGCTGTTTGCGGCAGCGATCGTTCCGGAGATATGGGTTCCGTGCCCGTTATCATCAAAGGGCGGCAGGCCCCGGTGAACGAGATTGATCCCCCGTCCGAGAGAGTGCTGCAAATCGGGATGGCCAACATCAATGCCGGTATCGATGACGCCGACCTTGATGCCGTATCCCGTCGATATAGACCAGGCCTGTGGAGCTTTGATGGCTTTTACGCCCCATGGAATGCCGGGTCCTCCTCCCGTACGGCTGGATAAGCCGCTGAGATGAATAGTGCTGTCTTCTTCCGTGACAGCCTCATGACGCCACTTTTTCTCGATTTGCTCTGCTAGTGGTGAAGGAGCGATGATACATTGGGCAAGTGGAGCCCAGAGGACCTGCGAGGCAGCTCCCGCACGTGCTGAGGTGAGCCATTGCTGCCGTAGTGCTGCATACAGCCCGGGGTCATGAAACGTCAGGATATGCCGGGTGTCTTGCTGCTGAAGCCTGTCGCCATGACACGGCGGGTGCAGTGTGTGTACGATCCGGGTGAAATTCATGCCAGGCATCCCCCTTTTCGGATCAACCGTTGCTTCAGTATTGTATGAGCTATCCCGTTAGCCCGAATGGGAGAGAGCCTTTTTTGTTTCAAATAGGCGTGTAGGCCGTGTCAAATGCTGACCTGAAACATAAGATAAGTGGAGAGAGCTCGCGCGCTCTCTCACCATCCAGCAAGGAGTTCATCCTTGGGGCGGATACAGTCGGAAGGCGGAGAGCAGCCTGCTCTTCGCTTTTTCTTATGGCTTCATCGCGGAGGATGCTTTCTCTTTTTTCGTAAAAGCCTGTGCTGAGCAGCATGATAAAAACTTGATTTTTGACAGCAAATAGGTTTTACTTAGGTTTGTTATGGATATGTTTGAAATCATGGCAGTGCAAAGCGAAGATTGCATGAGAGGAAGTGTCGTTAGTGAGTAATCCGCTCAATTTAAAAATCGACCCGGAAAAAATCCATGAGGTTCCCATGGTTGACCTGGCTTTTATGGTATTAAAGGCGGCAAATACGCCGTACTATTACCGTGACTTAATGAATGAGGTCGCTAAGCTTCGCGGCTTCACCGAAGAAGAAATTAACGAAACGATTGCCCAGTTATATACAGAAATTAACATTGATGGTCGTTTTGCTTGTGTGGGCACGAACCTGTGGGGCTTGAAGCGCTGGTATCCGCTGGAGCGTTCTGATGATCCAGTAGCCAATGCGAAGCGTCCGCGTATTATCAATGATGAAGATGATGATCTGGAGGATGATTTCACCGAGGAGGAAGATACCTACAGCGGTGATGAATCTGATGAAGATTACGATAGCGCGGATGAAGATGACCACGATGATGACGAGGATGATATGTACGGCGATGAGGATCATTCCGAGGATGAGGTGGATGAGGACGTCGAGCTGGACGATGAGGATCTGGACGATGACGATTCCCAGGACGAAGAGGAAGAGAGCGATTCCGAGGACGACGACCTGGACGAGGACGACCTGTAGGGCTGCCTGCAGCCTCGTCCTTTCTCCCTCGCTGCGCCCTGCGCTTGTTCAGAGATTTAAGGCTTCTTCCTCTCTTGACAAGGAGAGCAGCCGCAGAGTAAACTATTGCTTGGGCTTATGATCAAGGTTTATAAGTGAGAATTGAAGTGCCCCGTACTGCGGGTCACTTTTTTTGTTTTTATTGGGTTTTTTTAGTGGTGAAAGAGGTCATTTCACGAAGAAATGATGAGATGAGAAATCGGTCGGCTCGCTTTATCCGTAAAGCGGGCACCGTTTATTTTTATGTCCTTTTGATGATGAATCTCTAGGAATAGGGTTACCATAAACATCATATGTCGCCTGATTTTTCGAATTTATTTAGGAGGGTATTACTGTGACAAAGTACATTTTCGTAACGGGCGGGGTCGTGTCTTCCCTGGGCAAAGGAATTACGGCCGCTTCGCTAGGCAGACTGCTGAAGAACCGAGGGCTGAAGGTGACGATCCAGAAATTTGATCCTTACATTAACATAGATCCCGGCACCATGAGCCCTTACCAGCACGGTGAGGTGTTTGTTACGGATGACGGCGCCGAAACGGACCTCGATCTGGGTCACTACGAGCGGTTCATTGACATTAACCTGTCGAAGAACAGCAATGTGACCACCGGTAAAGTGTATTCCTCTGTGATCAGCAAGGAACGGCGCGGAGAATATTTGGGCGGCACGGTGCAGGTTATCCCTCATATTACGAATGAAATTAAGGAGCGCGTATTCCGCGCCGGCCGTGAAGCGGGCTCTGACGTTGTCATTACTGAAATCGGCGGCACGGTAGGCGACATCGAAAGCCTTCCTTTCCTGGAAGCGATTCGTCAGATCAAGAGCGAGGTAGGGCGCGATAATGTTATGTACATTCATGTAACGCTCATTCCTTACATCAAGGCTGCCGGCGAGGTGAAGACCAAGCCGACCCAGCACAGCGTGAAGGAGCTGCGCAGCATCGGCATCCAGCCGAATGTGATTGTATGCCGTACCGAGCACGAGCTCTCCACTGAAATGAAGGCGAAGATTGCCCTGTTCTGTGACATTGATGCCAATGCAGTCGTGGAATGCCGCGATGCCTCAACCCTGTATGAGGTTCCGCTGAACCTTCGTCAGGAAGGCCTCGACGAAATCGTAGTCAACCATCTGAAGCTGGATACTCCAGAGCCCGATATGACGGAGTGGGAGGCCTTGGTTGACCGCGTGTCCAAGCTGGAGAAGACCGTGGAAATTGCGATTGTCGGCAAGTATGTCGCGCTTCATGATGCTTACTTGAGTGTGGTTGAATCTCTGTCCCATGCTGGCTTTGACGCCAACGCGGAAGTGAAGATCCGCTGGGTGAACGCCGAGGAGATTACCGATCAGAATGTGAAGGACATGCTGGGCGGCATAGGCGGTATTCTCGTTCCCGGCGGTTTCGGTGACCGCGGCATCGAGGGCAAAATCTCAGCCATCCGCTATGCGCGGGAGAACCATATTCCGTTCTTCGGCATCTGCCTGGGTATGCAGGTGTCGGTCATCGAATATGCTCGCTCGATGGCAGGCATGGAAGGCGCGAACAGCTCCGAGATTAACCCGGCTTCGGAATATCCGGTCATTGACCTGCTTCCAGAGCAGAAGGATATTGAGGATCTTGGCGGCACCATGCGTTTGGGACTGTACCCTTGCAAGCTGGTTCCCGGCTCGCTGGCTGAAGCCTGCTACCAGGATGAGCTCGTCTATGAGAGACACCGTCACCGGTATGAGTTCAATAATCAATATCGCGAGGCTATGGAAAAGGCGGGCTTCCGTTTCTCTGGTACGTCACCGGACGGAAGATTGGTGGAGATTGTTGAGCTTCCAGACCATCCATGGTTCCTGGCTGTTCAGTTCCATCCGGAGTTTACCTCCCGTCCGAATCGTCCACAGCCGCTGTTCCGTGAATTTGTTAAAGCATCCTTGAAGCATCTGGCATAACGTTTAAGCCTCCCACCTATGGGGGGCTTTTTTATATATAGATCTGCCCCCGGCTTATATTGTTCATGAGAGCATTCCTTCTGCGAGATCTTATTTTTCTTGGTGTTTTTTGGTTAAAATGCAGGATTTCCACCTTCTCCGGGCGAATACTGTTAGGACCATGCAGTATGTTCCGGAAAGTTCAGGGGGAGTGCCGGTTCGTCGATAAGCCAAACATGAAACAGAATGGGAAGGTGTTACATGATTAAACACAAGGTCCTGATCGTCGATGATCAAAATGGAATCCGTATTCTTTTAATGGAGGTGTTCAGCAGCGAAGGGTATGAGACCTTTCAGGCTGCCAATGGCCGCATTGCGCTCGACATTGTGAAGAGTCAGGTTCCTGACCTGGTGCTGCTGGATATGAAAATTCCCGGCATGGACGGTCTTGAAATACTGAAGCACATCAAGCAGATGAATCCCGAGATCAAGGTCATTATGATGACCGCCTATGGGGAACTGGATATGATCAAGGAAGCGACCGATCTTGGCGCTTTAATGCATTTTACGAAGCCTTTTGATATTGATGAAATGCGAATGGCTGTGAATATGCAGCTGCGCACCAATGCGATGTAGCAGAATGCTTGCTTTCCTCAGGTGGTTTGGAGCGAGGCGCGCGGACAGCATTATTTTTACCATCATGCAGGCCCGATTTTCACCATTTGGGGAGTTAGTATTTATTCTTCAATGTGGTATAATACGATGTGTATGCGAACTTCGGCTATATATTAGATATACCCACAATAGGAGGATGGACCATGCCATTAGTATCAATGAAAGACATGCTTAACAACGCCCTTGAAGGAAAGTACGCCGTGGGCCAGTACAACATTAACAATCTGGAGTGGACTCATGCTATTCTCGAGGCAGCACAGGAAGAGCAATCCCCGGTCATTCTGGGTGTTTCTGAAGGTGCGGCACGTTATATGGGCGGGTTCAACACCGTCGTGAAGATGGTTCAAGGTTTGATGGAGGACCTGAAGGTTACCGTTCCGGTTGCCATTCACCTCGACCACGGCTCCAGTGTGGAGAAGTGTAAAGCAGCGATTGATGCTGGCTTCACTTCCGTTATGATTGACGATTCCCACAGCCCGATTGACCAGAACATTGCTACTACGAAGGAAGTTGTAGAGTACGCACATGCCAAAGGTGTTTCTGTTGAAGCAGAAGTCGGCATGGTTGGCGGTCAAGAAGATGACGTTATTGGTGACGTTATGTATGCGAAGCTGGACGACTGCGTACGGATCGTTAACGAAACGGGTATCGACACGCTGGCGCCGGCTCTTGGATCTGTACACGGACCTTACAAAGGCGAGCCTAACCTGGGCTTTAAAGAGATGGAAGAAATTCGTGATGCTGTGAACCTTCCGCTCGTGCTTCATGGCGGGACAGGCATTCCTACTCATGACATCAAGAAGGCCATCTCCCTGGGTACGTCCAAGATCAACGTAAACACCGAGAACCAGATCTCCTTCAGCAAGGTCGTTCGTGAGGTGCTTGCCGACAAGCCGGAAGCTTATGACCCACGCGTATTCCTGAAGCCAGGTCGTGAAGCAATCAAGCAAACCGTCATTGGCAAAATGCGTGAGTTTGGATCCAACAACAAGGCTTAATGAGTAAGCTTTAGTAATATCAAGCGGCGGCCCACCGGGCCGTCTGCTTTAATACTTGTCTTTATTGGAATCTCACACCGCTTGCCGGTGTTTTTCCATTTTAATCAGGTGTGACAATCTTCTGCAATTTACGCCATGCTGGTTGGCGATCAGACCCATTTATGCAGCAATGTGATCTAGGGGGACCCTTAAGCATATGGAAAAATTGATGATCAGCGGTGGACGCCCGCTGCAGGGCACTGTAACCATCAGTGGTGCCAAGAACAGTGCAATTGCTTTGATTCCTGCCGCCATCCTGGCGGATAGTGAAGTCGTGCTGGATAATCTGCCTTTACTTAGTGATGTTGCCGTTTATGCGGAAATTCTGGAAGCCTTGGGCGGACAGGTATCCTGGGACGGTCAACAGATGAACATCAACCCTTCTGATATTAAGTCCATACCGATGCCCAACGGGCCTGTCAAGAAGCTGAGAGCTTCCTATTACATGATGGGTGCGATGCTGGGTCGTTTCAATGAGGCTGTCATCGGCCTGCCGGGCGGCTGTAATTTTGAGCCCCGTCCTATTGACCAGCATATCAAGGGCTTTGAAGCGCTGGGTGCAACCGTAACGAATGAGCACGGTGCCATTCACCTGCACGCCAAGGAGCTGCGCGGCGCTAAGATTTACCTGGACGTGAGCAGTGTTGGGGCAACCATAAATATCATGCTGGCGGCTGCTAAGGCCAAAGGCTCCACAACGATTGAAAATGCGGCGAAAGAGCCTGAAATTATAGACGTAGCAACATTGTTAAATTCCATGGGAGCCGTCATTAAAGGAGCGGGCACAGAGACAATCCGGATTGAAGGCGTGTCCTCTCTGCATGGCTGCAGGCATTCTATTATCCCGGACCGGATTCAAGCAGGGACCTATATGATTGCAGCAGCGGCCACGCGCGGAAACGTGCTGGTGGATAACGTCATTCCAAAGCATCTGGAGGCTCTAACCGCGAAGCTGATCGAGATGGGCGTCGGCATTCAGGAGCATGATGAAAGCATCCGGGTCATCGGCAAGGATCGTTATGAGCATGTAGACGTCAAGGCTCTTGTGTATCCCGGATTTCCTACGGATTTGCAGTCACCGATGACGAGCCTGCTGACACAGGCTGACGGCGTAAGCGTCCTCAGTGATTTTATATATAGCAGCCGGTTCAAGCATGTGCCGGAGCTGATTCGCATGGGCGCGAAGATTCGCGTTGAAGGCCGCTCTGCCATCGTGGAAGGCGCTGCTTTGAACGCAGCAAAGGTGAAGGCTGCTGATTTGCGTGCCGGTGCAGCGCTAGTCATTGCCGGACTCACGGTGCCCGAAGGGGTAACAGAAATTACCGGTGTTGAGTTTATCGACCGGGGGTATGACCATTTGGTCACCAATCTCCGGCAGCTTGGCGCTGACGTATGGCGGGAAACTGAATAGCGGGTTCATGGCAAGGATTACCCTCAGAGGCTGAGAGCAGCAGGCATCGTGGAAGGAGGAATGAAATATATTCCATAAAAACCTTTTATGTCTGCATATCTCCCTCCAGATTGGGTAATCCTTATCTAGTGATATCCTCATAGAATGATAGAGTTAGTATAGAAGCAATGTATATTGAGAACACAATGGAATAGGTGGTTATGGAATGGATCTACAGATATCCGACTTGGAAGGAATGAAGCTGACCGACCTTTACAAGCTGGCCAAGAAGCATCAAATCCCGTACTACGGTCAACTGAAGAAAAAAGAACTGATTTTTGCAATACTCCGCGCGCAGGCTGAACAAAGCGGCCTGATGTTTATGGAAGGCGTACTCGAGGTGCTGTCGGAGGGCTATGGCTTTCTGCGGCCTATCAACTATCTTCCAAGCACCGAGGATATTTATATTTCAGCCTCGCAGATCCGCAAATTTGATCTGAGAACCGGAGACCTGGTATCCGGCAAATGCCGGACGCCGAAAGAGAATGAAAGATATTTCGGGCTGCTGCAGGTTAACGCGGTCAATGGCGAGAACCCGGCAGTTGCCTCAGAACGGCTGCACTTCCCAGCCTTAACTCCTCTTTATCCGCAAGATAAGCTGGTTCTGGAAACATCCCCTAATCAGTTGTCCACCCGAATTATGGATTTGCTGGCGCCTGTAGGCCTTGGACAACGCGGTTTGATTGTGGCTCCGCCTAAAGCAGGAAAGACTCTCCTCTTGAAAGAATTGGCTAACAGCATCTCAACCAACCATCCCGATATTGAACTGTTTGTGCTCCTGATCGATGAACGTCCTGAAGAGGTGACGGACATGCAGCGCTCGGTGAAGGGTGAAGTCGTAGCCTCCACCTTTGATGAGCTGCCTGAGAACCATATCAAGGTGGCTGAGCTGGTGCTTGAGCGGGCATTAAGACTGGTCGAGCACAAAAAAGACGTAGTGATTTTGCTGGACAGCATCACACGATTGGCGCGTGCCTACAATCTGGTCATTCCTCCATCGGGACGTACATTGAGCGGTGGTATTGATCCGGCGGCCTTTCATCGGCCGAAGCGGTTTTTTGGCTCAGCCCGTAACGTGGAGGAAGGCGGCAGCCTGACGATCCTGGCTACTGCGCTGGTGGATACCGGCTCCAGAATGGATGATATTATTTACGAAGAATTTAAGGGCACCGGTAATATGGAGCTGCATCTGGACCGTAAATTTGCAGAACGCCGCATTTTTCCAGCGATCGACATTCGTCGCTCCGGAACGCGCCGGGAGGAAGTGCTCCTGAGCAAAGAGGAGCTTGATACGATCTGGTCGATTCGCAAGAATATGAATGATAGTGCAGACTTTGTGGAAGGCTTCCTCAAAAAAATGCGGGACAGCAAAACCAATGCCGAATTCTTGGCTTCCTTTGATGTCAGTGCTTCGGGAGCTTCCTCCGGCGGTAGCGGCAGCTCTTCCTCCGGCACCTCGGCGCCGAGACGGACCTCCCGTCCGTCCGCAGCATCAGCTTCCCAAAGCTAAGGCCCTTTTGCTATAATCCCAAATTCACGAAAAGAACAGGAGAACAACATGTATTTGGTGTATGCAGATGAACAGGGCAACGTCTTTGATCATCAAGAGTGGTTTGGACTTGCCCGCAGCGGCGAGATGTATGTAGAAATTCTAGAAGAAGAGCTGATTCCGTTGCCGGAAGGAGCTACGCTGGTCGGACTGCCGAATACCCGTGCCATTGGCATGGATCCGGCTACGGGAGACATGAAGGCTCTGCCAATTGGACAAACGGCGGTCGGCGCCCTTTTGCCGCAAGGGTTTACCCGGCTGTGTATTCCCGGCTATATGAAGACAGATAAGGAATATAAGCTGCCTCTGTTCGGATACTCTGCGGTAGTGTGGAAAGACGGAGCATTCTATACCGCGGCCAGGTTAAGCGATGACCCTGAGAAATGGAATCCTATGAACTGTGATGTGGAGGAACTGGAGCTGGGGGTAAAGAAGCTGACGGAGAAATACCCCGAGAACCGTTTATATCAGCATCTCTCCAATTGCGCGCTGGGCTATGAGTGTCTCACTGCCTCGAATACCTTCCTGAACCGATGGGAGGGCGCGGTGCCGGTTTCGTATTCCTGCAATGCCGGATGCTTCGGGTGTATTTCGGAGCAGCCGGATGACAGCGGGTTCGTAGCTCCGCAGACGCGGATGAACTTCCGTCCCCGTACCGATGAGCTGGTGCAGATCATGCTGGAGCATCTGAAGACGCCGGAGTCGATCATCAGCTTTGGCCAAGGGTGCGAGGGAGAGCCTTCCACTCAAGCCAAGATTATTATTGAAGCCATGCGCGAGGTGCGCTCAATAACGGATATGGGCTACATTAATATCAATACAAATGCCGGGCTTACAGACCATATCCGGGGAATCGTAGATGCTGGCCTTGATTTGATGCGGGTCAGCACGATCAGTGCGCTGGATGATCATTATAATGCGTACTACAAACCGCGCGGCTACAATCTGTCCCATGTAGAGAAGTCCTTGAAATATGCTACAGACCAAGGAGTATACACCTCGATCAACTACCTTATATTCCCGGGAGTCACAGATCGGGAGGAAGAGGTGGAGGCGATGGTGGAATTTGCGCGCCGTACCGGGCTGCGCTTGATTCAGCTGCGCAATCTGAATATTGATCCAGAGAGCTATCTGGAGCTGATTCCTCCTGCTCGCGGAGATACTTTGGGGATGAAGCAGGCGATCGAGATTTTTCAAGAGGAACTGCCGGATGTTGTGATCGGGTCGTATACTCATGTGCCGCCGGAGAACCTGCGCCGTGCCAAGCGTCATTTATCCTCCCGCTGATCTCTGAGGACGATGCTCTCATCACATACCACATGAATGGATTAGATGTATTGCATATAGACGAGTAGTATGCTATAATCCGATTATGTGTCCATTTACTCTGTGCCCGCATGAGGCTCAGGGCGGAAAGAAGGTGAAAGTCTAATGAAACAAGATATTCAACCGAAATATCATGTTACTACGGTAACTTGCGCTTGCGGTAATACGTTTGAAACAGGTTCTGTTAAGCCTGACCTTCGCGTAGAGATCTGCTCCAGCTGCCATCCATTCTTCACAGGAAAGCAGAAATTCCTGGATGCCGGCGGCCGTGTCGATCGCTTCAAGAAGAAATACGGTATGTAATTATTCAACGGCTGTTTCTGAAGAGAGTCCATTCTCTCCTTCGGAAACAGCCGTTTTTATATGGCCACCGCGCACAGCTTCTGGCGCGTGGTGGAATGGGGCGGGTGTCTCCGATAGCTGCTGTACAGTCTTCATGTCAGGTCAATGTCATAAATGAAGGCTGTTCGCCCAAGAGACGGCGGACGGAAGTGCAAATTTTGCCTTCGGTTGCATTTTGGACAGGCATGCGCTATACTTAATTTCGCCGTGCTAGACGGGGAGGTAGCGGTGCCCTGTAACTCGCAATCCGCTGTAGCGAGGTTGAATTCCTGTTAGAGGTATTGTCGATGTGAGGCTGGTCCCTGAGCTCGATGTTGACGGCTGGGTCCTCCGCAATGAGCACCTGTGAACCTGGTCAGGTCCGGAAGGAAGCAGCCATAAGCAGGAGCGCTCTTGTGCCGGAGGGTAGCCTAGCCCGAGTTGTAGCTCAGGGTGGCCGCTCGGATCGCAATTATCAATAACAGGTGCACGGTATACATAATACCGACTGCGAGAAGCGTTTCTGTCGATGTGACAGGGGCGCTTTTTTTGATGGCTTGAAAGTCAAGAAGCCCTAAAGGTTTTGCGGAAAGCGAAGGAAATTGGATGGAAATGTAGTATAATAAGTACAGGGATGCAGGTGATAAACGGCCTGCACACCGTAGAAGGCGGAAGTTGAAAGAAGGTTAAGCGTAGTGGAACATATTGCGTTATATCGTGCCTGGAGACCGCAGTCTTTTGGAGACATGGTGGGACAGCAGCATATTATCCAGACTCTACAGAACGCGATCCGTGAACAGCGGGTCTCCCATGCCTACCTGTTCAGCGGTCCGCGGGGTACGGGGAAGACCAGTGCCGCCAAGATTCTGGCCAAAGCCGTGAACTGTGAAAAAGGTCCGGCGGAGGAGCCTTGTAACCAATGTGAAGCCTGCCGGCGGATTACGTCCGGTGCGGTAATGGACGTACAGGAGATCGATGCTGCTTCCAACCGGGGAGTTGAAGAGATCAGGGACCTCAGGGAAAAAGTGAAATATGCTCCCACTGAGGTTCGCCGCAAGGTTTATATTATTGATGAAGTACACATGCTCACAACAGAGGCATTTAACGCTTTGCTGAAGACGCTGGAGGAGCCTCCGGAGCATGTTATGTTCATTCTGGCCACCACAGAGCCCCACAAACTGCCGGCGACTATTATTTCAAGGTGCCAGCGGTTTGATTTTCGGCGTGTTTCCCTGGAGGAACAGAAGGAACGTCTGGCGCAGATCAGTAAAGAAGAAGGCATTACAGCGGATGCTGAGGCCCTTCAATACATTGCGCGTCTTTCGGATGGTGGTATGCGCGATGCGCTGAGCATTTTGGACCAGATTGCATCTTTTACCGGGGGACATGTATCCTATCAGCAGGTTATGGAGATGACCGGCGGTATGGCCTCGGAGCAGTTTGGGCGTCTGGCCCGTGCTGTTCGTAATAATGAGCCCGGGGCTGTGCTGGAGCAGGTGGAGCAACTTATGCAGGAGGGCAAGAGTGCGGACAAGTGCATGGAGAATTTGCTATACTATTTCCGCGATTTGCTCATGATTAAGATGGTCCCTCAGGCGGACCAGATGACAGACCGGATCCTGAATCCGGAGGATTTCAAGGAAATGGCCGATGCATTCTCTAAAGAGGAGCTTTTTGCGGTCATCGATACTCTAAATCGCTATCAGAGCGATATGAAGTATGCTTCCCAGCCGCAGACACTGTTTGAGGTGGCGCTGCTGAAGCTCTGCAGTGTGTCAGACCGTCGTGGGCAAGGCGCTCAGGAGGCTGGTGCGGCTCCTTCGGGAGAAGTAGAGCGTCTGAAAGGGCAGCTGGCTGCTGTGGAGAAGAAGCTGGAGCAGCTGCTTCAGCAAGGAATTTCTGCACAGGGTGGACGGGAAGTGTCCAAGCCTGCAGTCCGAACACCCGCGCCCCGGGCCTCTTCAGCCGCGAAAACCCCGCAGCACATGGATCAGTATATTGCTTCACGCACTCAGGAGAGCTTCAACGCCGTTCAGCGACAGTGGGCTCAAATTCTGCAGCGTGTGAAGGAGGAAAAGGTTACCGTCCATGCCTGGTTTATGGATGGAGAACCGGTATCCGTATGGGAAGACAACATTCTCGTTGCATTTAAGAACAACATTCATCGCGAAACCACTGAGAAGCCGGCGAACAAGCAGGTTATTGAAGGGGTATTCGAATCACAGCTGGGCAAACCGCACCGCTTGGTGACCATGATGCTGCGTGACTGGAGCGAAGCAGTTGAGGGAGCAGGCAAGCCGCAGGCGGAAGAGCTGAAGCTGGAGCATGAAGAGGATGGAGCGCAAGAAACCCCGTGGATCGATGAGGCGATTCAGCTTTTTGGCGAAGACCTCATTGTCATAAAAGATTAGGAATTATATTTGAAGGAGAGATGATCATGAATAATATGAACCAAATGATGAAGCAAGTGAAAAAAATGCAGGAGCAAATGATGAAAGCCCAGGAGGAGCTCGCGTCCAAAACCGTTGAAGGCACTTCAGGCGGCGGTGTAGTTACCGTAACCGTCTCTGGTCACAAGCAGGTTCAATCCATTTCCATCAAACCGGAAGCGGTCGATCCTGATGATGTAGAAATGCTGCAGGACCTGGTGTTGACTGCGGTGAATGATGCGCTATCTAAAGCAGATGAGCTGGCGAACAATGATATGGGCAAATTCACGAACGGTATGAAAATCCCGGGCTTGTTTTAATTACTAGGTCCAAAAGGAGTCGTTGCGACTTTGTATTATCCCGAACCGATCGCCAAGCTGATCGAGGCGTTTACTCGCTTGCCGGGTGTGGGGCCCAAAACGGCCGCCCGCCTGGCTTTTCATGTCCTAAATATGAAAGAAGACGATGTGATCGATTTCGCAAAAGCGCTGGTCAGCGTGAAGCGGAATCTGCACTACTGCTCCGTGTGCTGTAACATTACGGATACGGACCCCTGCCGAATTTGTCAGGATAAGAAGCGGGATGCTTCCGTGATCTGTGTGGTCCAGGACGCCAAGGACTTGGTAGCCATGGAGCGCACGAAGGAATTTGACGGCTATTATCATGTGCTGCATGGCGCCATCTCGCCGATGGAGGGCATCGGACCGGACGAGATCCGGTTAAAGGAGCTGCTGACGCGGCTTAGCGACGAGCGGGTCAAGGAGCTCATTCTCGCGACGAATCCGAATATCGAAGGCGAAGCGACAGCAATGTACATCTCCCGGCTGGTTCGTCCTTTCGAGCTGCGGGTGACGCGTATTGCAGCAGGCCTGCCGGTAGGCGGAGATCTGGAGTACGCAGATGAGATCACGCTGTCTAAAGCGCTGGAAGGCAGACGAGAGCTGTAATATGGAAGCTGTAGAGTAGGGGGGGCCGAGAGGCTCCCTTCTTTGTTTTAAGGAGTGTTCCGCAGCCGTGTGACAATGGCAGTTGAGAAGTCTCCTTTTTTTGATGGTTTTTTGGCTACGGCAAGTGTCGTTTAGTTCTAAGTTTGTCCCTGAGCTGATATGTATGGTACAGGCGGTACAGATCAGAATCGAGGGGGCGTGTCGTTAATGTGGTGGAATAAATGGAGCAGGCAAGAGGAGAAAAGGGCCGAACATCCAGAAGCAGAACAAGAAAAGATGTGGGAGACATATCTTGATGTCCGGCATTCACAGCTGGAGTGGGAACGCGCACATCTGCTGTTTCAGGAGGCGGCCGGGCAGGACCAGATCGATTATGCGATATACATGCTGGAAGCTGCCGAGCGTAAATATCAGATCAACCTGAAGCAGGCAAAAGAGCTGAATATGAACGGAGCCGCGATGTACAGGGAGGAGATCCGGCGTTACAAGTCGGACTATTAAGAAGGAGGATGGAGAATGAAGCTCATTATAGCAGCGGTTATGGTGCTGTCCCTGACAGCACTGCTTTTTATTATTTTTAGGAAAAAGCTCGGATTTCAATGGCTGACTCTGTTTGGGACCCACCTGGTGCTGTCCGCATTAGGGGTATATGTGATCAATTTCTCGGGTCTCATCAGCGAAGTGTATATTCCGTTAAACCCGATGACAGTTGGTACAGTCATGATGCTGGGTCTCCCTGGTGTTGCCTTATTAGTTGCATTAAAATTAATAGTTATTTAGGTGTTGACTTAGAGGGCGGAAATATGATACATTAATTCTCGCCCGTTTGAACGGGGAATGAGTAAGAAACCGGTTGAGAGAAAAGCTTCTGAAAAAAAAGTTAAAAAAAGCTCTTGACCTAAAGCAAGCAAGTGTGATACATTATTAAAGTCGCCGCTGAGAGATGCGACGATGAAGAATGAAGAGAATTGATCTTTGAAAACTGAACAACGAGTGAGTTAAAGCGATCTTGCCTTCGGGTGAGATCAACAATGAGATTTTATAATCTCGTCA
>NZ_JBISEO010000023.1:0-48261 GCF_044383795.1 Paenibacillus sp. JSM ZJ436 | reverse complement strand
GCCAAGCCGGCTCAATTCTATACGCATTCTGTTGAACAAATCGCGTCTTAAATCACAAGATCTCACAAGACAAGGAGGATTAACTTATTTCTCGGAAATTCATGTCTTGACAATGGGGGGCATTACATTATTCCTGAATATAGACATGGAGGGAATGCATCCAGCGTTATATCTCATAAAAATTATACAATAATTGAAGATCCATTTTACGATGAAGAAGAAGATGAAGTAGAACCAATTTGTAAGCTAGAGACAGTTGAATTTGTGAAAATTATATTAGTGTGGGCTTATGAAAATTATAAATATAAAAAAGAAAAAAAGGTCATTGATGAAGAAGAGGCAGAAATGGTAATGAACTGGATTGAGCAAAAAGTTGAAGAAGTTAAGAGTATAGAAAATGAATCAACAAACCAAACATAAACCATTGAAATACTTGATAAAGCTCTTTCTACTTGATCTATGAGTAGGTAGAGCTTTTTGTTCAAAGTCAAACTTTAAGTGACGCTTCGATTCACGGCATTTTAGGTATGCGATAACCAGCTTAAAGGGGGAATTAGTTAATGAAGCTAACTAAAGAAAAAGCCAAGCAATTAGCCATTGATTATGTGAATAAAGATAAGAGCAACCACTACTACTTAGCAATGATTGATATAGAAGTGTCTAGAATCTCACATAAATATTGGTCCGCTACATTTGAGGTTATAACTTCAGAAGGGCACGTTATGGAAGGTCCATTGCTTATATTGGTTGATGATGATCTGGAAAAAGCAATGACTCTAGATGAGGCTATTGAAGCTCATCTATTAGAATAGTAGCAACGATTGTGGAAGAAGATGGTGCGAGCAGCCAAGTCAGATGATTATCAAAATTACACGGAAAACTGAGTAAATTGATCGTTTCTAGAGTAAATGGAATCATTGGGCTGCAGGTTCATTTTGAGCGTAAAAAGTAAAGGCTGGTGCAGTAGAGCTGTGCTTATGAGTGACGGATTTCACACTTTGACCGAAGTGCATAGCATGATAAGCGAAAAGAAAAATAAAAAGAGAGTAAAGCACAGGAGAGGAATAGGATCAAAACTGTGCATAATGATCATAGGTCCCATCAGTCCTGCCATGATTCCGCTTGAAATGCCTGTGACGACGGTTTGGTAGTCGACTAACGCACCAAAGAGCATCCCGATTGTCATTGCTGCTAAGGTGACGATCATGGTGATCCAGCTGGAATGATGGTGAAACTGAAATGCCCATAATGGGCCTAAAGACAATGCGCTTACGGTACTGATCGTCATTGAAATATTCATCCCCAGATGATAGCCAATGAGGTTCTTCAGTTTTTTTAGATAGACATAAGTTGTTACCAATCCAACAGCCATCAAAGCATTGATGCAAATAAATAAAATAAGGTTCATTAGGTACCCTCCTGTCATTGCATACGAATCGTACTCACTACATAAAATGGCTTATGATTAATTAGGGGGGATTAAATGATGGTTTCTGTAACGTCCAATTTCAGTTCTTCCTCAAGTCCTTTGCCTCTGCATGAATTGAAAGTTCTCCAGGAATACATTCACCAACAGAATATCCAGATCATTGGCAATGTCAATCCAAAACGAAGAAAGGATATTATGCTTTCCCAGTTTTTTAAAACTCATAAAACTCAAACGGTAAAGGTCATTAGAAAAAGCTCGCTCCTTGGAGATCAGGGGCTGATCGCGAAAACGGAAGCTGTAGGGAGAGATTTTGTCATCCTGACAACCTTGCTCAGGAGATACTGGCTCCCATTCCAAGCGATCGTCTCCGCTGAGCAGCCGTTCGACCAAGCGAATGTTCCCCATCAGCCGCATCAGCAGGTAGTGTATGATGACGAGTTGAAGCAAAAAATTATGCTTTGCTTTGGGAAGACGGTAGGGCAGAAAGAGTTTCTAAAGCAACAATTTTTTGATCAAACCTTCGCCGGACATCTTAAAGTATTGTTGAACAACCGACTGACGGTGGAAACAGATACTCAACGAGAGAAAGTTAAATTGACGGAAGTAGGTACAAAGGGAATTACAATGTTACATCAGGGAAAAGAGTCATTTGCCCCATGGAAGGATATCGTCAGTATAGAGAAACAAAGATTTAGTTAGCAGCTCTTTCATTTTATGTAGAAGACACCCGCTCAAAGTGAAGGTGTCTTCTTTGTATTCCTAGAATGAATTTATATGTTCTTTAATATGAGTGGTGCTAATTCGGGGCTCATTTTCTCCAATACTCTGAAAATCCCCCATACTCCCAGCTCGATATCCCAACGTATATTTCCTGAACGGTATAAATAATCACCGGGTTTTCCCAGAAAGCCGCCTGCACCATACTGAATAGGAAAGTCATCCGTATGACCGACACTTATCTGACCTTGGAAGGATACAAGCTGTGAATTAATATCATCATCGCTTCGCAGCCATTGATGCCCATGCAAGACAAAAGTGTGTGCACGAGCACGATCGGACATAAAAATAAAGCGAATGACGACCGGATCTCCCGGGTAAGCCAAAAATAGCGGAGTAGCTGGATCCCCATGAACAGTGGAGCTGAACACTAATGAAATATCGGGGTTGGCAATAAGACGGTTCTTGAATCGTTCAGTTCTATAATTAAAGCCTCGAGAGCCTTGGTCTTCAAAATCCTCCGTCTCTTCCTCCGCGTCCACTCGAATAACCGGCTCAGGATCAAGGATGAGCACACCGTCTTTATTATAAAGCCGCACACCATCGTGCATCAGTATACAGTATTCCCTGAAGCTGTTTCCGCCGTTGAGAATAATCGCTTGACTCCCTGTGCTGAGAGGTTCCCTGGTAACATGGTGGAGGTAGGCAGAACCCCGGGGCTCGGTGATTAGCATGCCAAAAGCTCCATGATGACGATGGTTTCGAATGTCTGCCATATCAACAAGCCCTACGGCACCAATCTGCTGGTCAATATACCACCGATACGTAATTTGTTCACCAGGTGCAATCGTTTGATCTGGATTAAAACCAACCGTGGCACCATCAGAAAAACGAACGTCGTATTGGAGCAACTGGGTATGGAGCGATATTCGTTTGGACGGTCTATGAAGTACGTTGATCGGGACACCTGGGTACAGCTGATCATCAGGTGGAAACTTTAAATCATCCAGTGTATTAAATAAAGTAACCTCAATGATTTCACCTACGTTTCCTCTGATGATCAGCGGCTCCGGATTAAGGCTGCTGTCAATAATCTCTTCGACATTTTCCTTCAAAGCGAATATGATGCTGAACGGATCCTGATCGCCGAAATCGTTATAAATAACTGGCGTTTGTAAGGCGACAACTTCATATTTGCGGACCGGTGCTCCTGGTGGCGCAGGTACATTTTCTTCACCTGATGGTTTAGGCGGTCGTTTTCCATTCGGTTCAGGCAAGGCTTTCGTTCGTCGTCTAGGCATTTGGCGATCAGGCAAAGGAATAAGATGGGGAACGCGTTCTTCGAACGTGCGCAGAATTCCCCAATTTCCGAGCCAAATGTCATCGATGGAACCAAAATGATATAACATATCAAAGTCGCCAATTCCTTCAATGGAAAACTCCAGTGTAAAAGATTCTGATAATCCGATATGCTGCTGATCTACAAGATCGGAATCCAGGTCGCCTCTTTCCATTCTCCACCGCTGGCGATGCAAATTAAAAGAATGAGATTCCTCATGAGATCCTTGGAGCAGCCGAATACGGACGGGATCCCCATTATACGTATTAAGCATCGGCGTTGCGGGATCTCCATGCACCCAAGAACTAAAGACATATGCGGGGTCGCTGTCGGGATGGGTCAGCCGGAACTGAAGGGGTTCGTTACTGTAATTAATCCCCATAGCTCCTGGGTCATCATGGGAGCTAGGGAACGGAGGCTGATTTAATGGATCTCCATCTTTATCAAACAAAAAGGCAAAATCATGAACGAGCAGAGTGAATTCTCTAAAGTCAGGGATAAACGGATTGACAATAGTCGCCTGTGTGCCTGCCTTAATTTCTTTACCTGTTTCTGAAGATACAAACAGAGATCCTCTAGGCTCTATGTTTATAGCTGCAAACAAACCGTGATTCTGATGTTGATTAGCAAAAAGATGATCATGAAAAAACGTCGCCTTAAGCTCCGCATCCGCAAACCATTGATATTGAATAGTCTGGCCGGGTAATATACCGGAATCATAGTTCCAGCCTACATTGGCACCATCTGAAACGAGAGGATCGAACTTGACGAAGTGAACATGAAGGCCGGCTTCATAGGTCCGATTTACCAGTTGAAAAGCATTGCCTCCGATGACCTCCGGTAATTTATTTGTAAATTTCAATCGGATACAGTCACCGGCGTTTGCTCTAATAGTTAGCGGCTCAGGCTTTTTACGCCCCGAGCATACAGCTTCTTCATCTTCGGCCAGCACAAAAATGCGGGCTTGTGGATCATGCCAGCCATGAGTGTTGTAAACGACAGGGAGCTGAACAGCGACAATATGAAATTCCCGGTCAGGGTTTATGTCAGGCTCGCACGGATTTACAAATACGGCTCCTGGCACTGCATTGGGAGCAAACTGGTTGATTTCGAGTCGCGTTGATGGACGGCCGCCTTCAATTCCAAGGGGGGGTCTGGGAGCTTTTTTGCCCACAATCCCGGGAATAAAATTAGGAAAACCAGGCTTTGCTTTTGTCGGTTCAGGGGGTCTTGGGCGGTCCAGGAGTGGTTTCAGCGCTTTAATCGGTTTCCCGTTAGGATATTTGCCCCTTCCGTCTTGAAGTGTATTAAATATGCGCTGCATCCCCCACATTCCCTCATCGAAGTGAGGGTACAAATGGCAGTGAATAATAACATCGCCAAAAGCCTCTTGCAGACTGCCTGCTCCATAAAGTGGAGAGATGGTGTAGGAAGCCTGAGGCGATATCGCTTGCGAGTCTTTAAGTTCAGATTCCACGTCGGTGGGTTCAAACAACCACTGGTGAACATGGTAGTGGAAAACATGAGTTTCTTTGACTCCGCCGTGAATGAGCCTGATTTTTACTGGATCTCCCACATAGGCACGCAATACGGGCGTAGCTGGATCTCCGAACATCCACGAATCGTGATGAACCTCTTCGCCCTCCGTATCGGGAGAAACCACTCCGTTCAGAATAAGTCGTTGACGGTTTCGCATCGGTTCTCCCCGATAATTTACCGTGTGGGTTGCTTCAGGCTGTAACGTGTGAGGACTGAAAGGTGTATCCCCGGTCAAATCATTAATCTCCATTTCATCATGAAAAACCCAGGCATATTCACGAAATGAGGGAAGAAAAGGATTATGTACATCCGCGTAAATCCCGGAATCTATAAATTTTCCCGTCTCGGGGTCGGTCCAGCTGGAGCCTCGGGGTTCAACAATGAGTGCGCCGAAAAGACCATGAACCTGCGTTCCCAGCTCACTGGAAAGCGTGTTGCCAAAATCATTAAATAAGCAGATACTCTCACGGGTGGCATGCCATGAATAGGTTATGGTATCTCCCGGCTGGACCGTAGTGTTGCTGTTAAATCCAACAGCTGCTCCATCTGAGGTCATGACATTGTATTCGACATCCTGAATATGCATGGAGGCGGGAGCGTTCAGCCTGTTTTCAAATAATATTTCAATATCATCTCCGGCGTTGGCCCGAATGATCAAGGGTTGAACCAAGTCAACGGTAGTGAAAGGGTTTTTGGCTATCAGCCTTCTGACCTTGTCTTCATTCTCTTTCAGGACATACATTTTGCCTTCAGGGTCGTGATCTCCGAAGTCGTTGATGACGATCCGGACGGAGATCGCTACAATATGAAATCGTCTTTTCACGGTTCACCTCTTATAGTCGTATTTCAGGAATCGGAGTGCCGGGAGCCTCAATAAAATACACCTTAATATTATCAATATGTGTGCGCAGTATAACGTTGTCGAGCACAGGGACGTTAGAAAACTCTGCTTGTACAAAGACTGTATCCGATTCAACATCTACAAGCTCACCCACATAGAAAAAAGGGAACGACGCGATCAATACCAGGATGCGGTTTCCAATGTTCCGTCTAAACTCAGCGACAAGTGATTGATGGCGAAGATCATTTAAGTTTTGTTGATCCGCAGATGGTGGCATGATTTTTCATCCTCCTTAGGTAAGTGTAAGTTTCGTATTAAGATCAAAAGGTGCAAAGATGGCAATTTGCTCGATCGGGAAGCTTAACGGTGTCGGAAATACAAAATTGGGCGCATTGGGCATCTTGATAATGGCGGGATTAAGCTGCACGGATCCGCCTCTCACTTCTTCCAGCGTCCCGGTGAAAATGGGTCTGAAGGTTTGACCCAAAATGTTGAGCTGGGAAGCGTTTAGAACAAGGATAATGTCCTGTCCGAGCAGATCAGTAAAGATACCATTTATATTTGCCTCATCGGATGATGGATAATGAGAATGTTGGACGTTCAATCGAATCACCCCTCCTTGACGATTGTGATATCACTTAACATATTCCGATGCTATATATATGCTGCCAAAGAGGGTATTCATGCTATTGATCCACGCAAACAATCTCTATCTTCTCAAAAGGGACCCGTTCGATGGTTCTTCTCTTCTTTGCCGTTCGAATGAAAATCGCTTGCTCTGTCGTATCTAACAAAATTCCAGACACTTCAACATTCGGGGCATGACGCACTCTGATTTTCCTGCCGACCTGCTCCAGCAGAGCGACGCTTAATGGAATGCCATAAAACCGATTCAGCAATCTCACATTTCCAGAAACCGTGTCTGAGTAATTGTATAAAAGTTGGCAATTTAGCTTGTTACTTAAATAAGGGTTATCCGTATGATGAGGAAATTTAGAGCTGCGTTGACTCATGGTGACCGAAATCAGGTCATCAAACATAACATATCGTTGATGACTCCCCGTACATAACTGCACATAATTACGCCCCGCCTGAACGAGTATACCTTGCAAAGATTTGAACATTCCTTGATAAGCAATGTTCAATTTCACATGCTTGTTTATTAATGAAGCCAGCTTTAACTGCAGCTGTCTTGGATTTTCAGGTTGTTTTGGATTGCCAAGAGACCGCAGAATATGATTGGCTTCTTCTATGCATGCTCGAAGTTCAATAAATTGTTGTTCAGGTAAAGACGTCGTTGGCGAACTAATCCCAATTCTTTCACGTGTTTTTAATTTTTGCACCGATCGGGAACCTCCTAGAAGAGTTTAGAACAGTATATGGGTTTTCGCCTTTATGGGTCTGGTTGCATGCCTATGTTTTAAGGATTTAAATGTTTAAGCGATGGGCATTTGACTCAAGCACACCTCTTTGTATAGGCATATACATACCGTAAATACAAAAATGATGCGGAGGTTTAACATGAATAGGACCCCAAAGAGGTCGAAAGCGTGGGTAAAAAAAGACTGTCACCTCAAAGTCATAAAGCATCCGAAGGATTGTGCCTGTCATAAGCCTGTTTCCAGGCAAAAATTCAATCGTAACCGTTGTTTCAAAATCATTAAAGGAGTAAAACCGCTAATTCAGCTTCGGCTGGCCGGGATCAACAGCAATCTGAATTTTGAGTTGTTCCGGCACAAAGGCAGCATGGTTATCATTGAAGTTGTGTCCGGGGAGAAGTCTGAGAACATCCGAGGGTTTTTAAGTCAGGTAGGAACAGACTACGTAGATATTAAAAAGTCTGATGGAAAAGTGGTTACGATTCTACAGAGTCAAATTCTCAAAATAGTATGGCTTGACCGAAAAAAAGCATCTCCGCTTGATCGTGCAAAGTATATAGGAGATTTTCACAGCGAGGAAGACGGAGACTTTCTGGAGGATTTTGAGGAGTAGACGCCGCGAATAGCGCCATCTCCACATGTGCATACTGACCAAGGGCAAATCCGGTCATAATCAAGAGTAAAGGAAGTGTGCACACGTGGATGTCATGGAGGCTATGAAAAAGCGTTATTCCGCCAAAGAGTTTGATCCGTCAAAAAGCATTTCAAGTGAGAATATGAGGAACATTGAGGCTTTGCTGCAGCTGGCCCCGTCATCGACCAATTTGCAGCCGTGGCATTTTATCATTGCTCAAACCGACGAGGGCAAGAAAAGAATGGCTCGTGCAGCAGAGGGGCTGTTCATTTTTAACAAATCCAAGGTGTTGAATGCTGCGGCAGTGGTGGTGTTCGCAACCAAAACAGATATTTCAGAAGAGTATCTGCAGCATCTTACAGATCGAGAAGATCAGGACGGTCGCTTTGCTCAAGGGAATTTCAAGACGGATAACCATAACGGCCGAAAAATGTTCGTGGACTTCCATAAATTTGACTACAAGGATGTTCAGCAGTGGGCGGAGAAGCAGGTATACCTCAATCTGGGCAGCTTCCTGCTCGGGGTGGCGGCACTGGACATTGATGCTGTCGCAATGGAAGGTATGGATCTTCAGGCGCTCGACGATGAATTCAGCCTGCATGAAAAAGGATTCAGCTCCTGTGTCGTGGTTGCGCTGGGCTACCGGGCACCATCCGATTTTAACGCAGCACTGCCGAAATCCAGACTGGATGTGGCTGAAATTATCGAGCATGTCTAGTGAATAAGAGTCAACCGACAGAGGCGCCGGCTGGAACGGGCCTCTGTTTTTTTATTTTTCGATTTGTCCACAGATTGGATTATTCGATTTCATCAATCGGGTAAAGCCAAAACATCCGTAACCCATCCGAAACTTGATCTTAAGGGGAAAGATTAAAGGGTGAACGTGTTGTGAGTTGTGAAGTATTCGATTAGACGTGGGCGCGTACATGTTTGCGGGCGGTGGAGATTCTTACACGGGAAACAACTAAAAAATTTCGCGGTGAGGAAGGTATAGACAGCGGGCAGGCCGGCGGTTTTGGCACTGTTCTCTATCCTCGGTGTTCAATACGGCGGAGAAGTCCGGCTCTCTATGATTCGACGCCTAACGTGCCAATGTCCCCAGTCGCTCTTAATGTTACAGGAGGATCCCAGCCTCATAACAACATGCAGCCGTTCATTGCGCAGAACTTTATTATTTGCCTGCAGGGCGAATTCCCTCCGCGCGGATAATATCTTAGAATTGATCTTGTGAATGCTGGAGCTCTACTATTTAACGATTAGCCATATGAAAAGTGGAGGCCTGAGCAGCAGGCCTCCACTTTTCATATGGCCGAATCAGCTGTGTGACGAAATATCATAGGCTAAAATTGCATGTAAAACGGGAGGAGAACTTGAAACATCAAAAGTTTTTTCCTTAGGGTGATCCAAACATCAGAAAGCTTCGTAAGTTAGGACAAGATCACCACACACTAAGGAGATGAGAATAGATGAAGCTAAAAAAAGTATTAGGTACATGCATGGCAGCGGTGCTGCTGGTTCCCTCGATGGCCATGGCTGCTCCTGCACCAAGCGCGTCTGTAGCATCGGTTACACCTACGATTAAGACACCCGCGGCGGATTTGCGGATGACGTTCAGCGAACTGCTGGCGGCACACTTTGAATATCAGGTGATGACGACGCTCAAGGAATACCAGAATGCGGAAGACGCCGATCTGGCCCAGGACATGCTGGAGGCTAACGCAGAGGAAATGGTCAAAGCGGTCATGTCTCTGTATGGAGCGGAAGGCGCGAAGCAGTTTGAAGAGATTTTCTCCTCCCAATATGAGGACAGTGCGGGTCTCGGAATGGCTGTTCGCAACAAAAATATGAATGAAGAGAAAAGAGTGAAGGATGAGATGCTTCAAGACTTTCCATCGGAACTGGGGAGCTTTCTGAGTACCGCTACAGGAGGAAACCTGCCGGCTGGTACGGCGACCCAAGTGTTGATGGCACATGAGAAGGATGTACAGGACGTCTTTTATAACTATATCAACGGTAACTATGAAGAAGCGTACCAAGCATATGATGAAGGCTACAAGCGCATGTTCATAATCGGTGAAGCTTTATCGAGTGCCATTGTGAAGCAGATGCCGGAGAAGTTTGATCATACGAAGGTCGATACACCGGCTGCTGATTTGCGTGCGACATTCAGTCAGCTTCTCGGCGCACACTTTAACTATCAGGTCTTCACTTCGTTGAAGCAGTATCAGCAGGCTGCGGATGCAGGCGTGGCAGCAGACATGCTGGAAGCCAATGCGAATGAAATGGTGCCGGCCATCCAGTCGCTGTACGGTAAGGCGGGTGCAGACCAGTTCGCGAAAATCTTCTCCAGCCAGTACAAAGACAGCACCAGTATTGGTGAAGCTATCCGCAGTGGTAACATGAATGACATCCAGGAAGCGCAGGACAACGTTCTGAAGGATTTCCCAATGGAGCTTGGCGGTTTCCTGGCGGCAGCAACAGAGAATAATCTTCCAGCTGCCACTGCAACCAAGGTGCTTATGGCACATGAGCAGGATGTTATTAATGTAGTGAACAACTTCAAGAACAAGCAGTATGCACAAGCTTATCAAGCTTTTGAGGAAGGCCATGGGCGTATGTTTGACATTGGTGCGGCCCTGTCGGGAGCCATTGTGACGCAAATGCCGGAGAAATTTGGTGGTACCGTGACACCGGAGCCGATGGGTCCGATGAAGATCTGGCTCGGCATTAATGATCATGTCATCAAAGTCGATGACAAACAGATCAAGATGGACGTAACACCGTTCGTAGAAAAAGGCACGACCTATGTACCGCTTCGTTTCTTGAGTGAAGCCATTCAAGCTGACGTCAGCTGGAACAACAAGACCAAGACGGCCTGGGTGATGATTGGCGAAGACAAGGCTGCATTCTGGCCAGGAGTGGATTACGTTGAGCTGAATACACAAAAGCTGAACATTGGTAAAGATGTCATGATTCGTGACGGCCGTGTTCAGGTACCGCTTCGCTTTATGGCTGAGCTGCTGGACTGGAAGGTCAGCTATGACAAAGATACGCATGCCATTACATTAACGAAGTAATCTTAAATAAGAATAAAGTAAGTCAGTCCCGGTTGTTGCAGCCGGGGCTTTTTTATATGGAAAGAAACATTCGATAATAGCCACAGACCGTTTTATTTCTGAATACTGGGCGGGTAATGCCTGCGTCGTTAGCATATGTTGCTCATAAGGGCTGGAGACCAAATTGTGGCGGAGCAAGGCGACCGACAGAGGCGCCGGCTGGAACGGACCTCTGTCTTTTTTTACTTTTCAATAAATTATGGCAAAAGGGGAGATTTTATAGGGCAATTCCAATACAATAAGGAGAGTGGTGTTTTCGTGCAAGGAATCGAAGGCGCTTTCAGCTTGGCATACTTATTACAACGGAGGTTTTGCAGATGACACAGTTATCACTTTCCATTGAACAGGCAGACGGCACAGTAAAGGCAGAGCACCAGGGTGAGGACAAGGCGGTACTGGTGTACAAGCAGGCTTATGAAGAAGGCGATGTCATTGTATTGAACAGCTCGGAGTCTGGCGTCTATCTCGTTATTCAGCTGGAGGATACGATTCCACCAGCGTATGTTTATCTGAAAGGGAATACATATCGTTATCCTGTACCTCCAAGTGAGAAGCGGGTATCCTATTCGCCAAAATCCTTTACGGGCGGTGTGCATGTGCTTCAGGCGCGGCTGGCTACTGAGGACGAGCGGGCAGCGACCAAGAACCTCGCGTACAACAGCTTTGATCAATCGGACAATGAGCAGTGCTTCCCGCATGCTTCAGCGAATGTGCAGACCCGGGGCGAGTCCGTATTTGCTCCACGAAACGCGATTAACGGCAATACCATTTCCCACTCTCATGGACCTTGGCCGTTCGAATCCTGGGGCATCAATCAGCGGGCGGATGCAGCGATTACCGTGCATTTTGGCCGAACGGTGGAGGTGGAGAGCGTAGCTTTGACCCTGCGTGCAGATTTCCCGCATGATAACTATTGGACACAAGCGACACTGACCTTCTCCGATGGCAGCAAGCAGGTGGTTCATCTGGAAAAGAGCGGGGAGCCGCAGTCCTTTGCCGTAGAGCCCAAAAGCATCGAGTGGGTAACCTTGAGCGAGCTAATCCCCTCGAACGATCCGTCTCCGTTCCCGGCATTAACACAAATTGAGGTATACGGGCGGGATTAAAGAAAGAGAAGTCGTACACAAAGCTATACACAGAATGGAAGGAACGCCTTTCGCTGGCCCTCTAGGGGGAGCGGGAGGCGTTTTTTTTACAACCGTCTTCAAATCGTAAACCTATTCATGAAAAATTATCCTGTTGAAAAGAGGCGTCACCATGTACAATCATTTATAGCAATTTACGACAATATTCGACATCGAGTGAGGGGACTTCAGGCATGACACATCTGCAGCAGCATTTACGCGATGACCTTCGGCGGAAGAACGGTTGGATTTTTAAAATTTTGGCGATGAACGGGCTATTATCGATTGGAAGTCTGGTTGGTCTTGGAGCAAGCCTGGACATAATCCTGATGAACCTCATCGGCAATGTGGTGATGCTAGGCTCCTTTGCATTTTTTCATTTTCGGCATCGGGCTGTGACCTATATTCCGTTCATACCTATTGTTGGCTATACGTTAATTACGTTTGGCGTGTCCATGTTAAAGCCGGATTTCGTTAATGTGTTCGCAGTTTTTGTGATTCTGATCTTGTCCATGGTATACATGTATCGCTCTTATTTGTTGACCGGGATTATCTGTGGTTTGGTGTTAATACTGTATATTTTGTTTGGGCAAAGTGAAGTCCTCGGATTGGAAAAATACGCTTCCAGCTCGGCAATCTATCTCTACATTCTCGGATCGGTCATCCTGCTCTTCTTCTCCAAGGTTACGGGAAGCCTGGTGAAGGATATTGCGGCGTCTTCCTCTCAAAGCCAGACCTTATATGAACAAATGTCCCAGCAAAAAGAGCATCTCCTCCAGGAAACCTCCGGCATTTCCACGGAGCTGACCTCGATCACGGCAGCGAGCACTGACAATTTGGAAGCGTTCCGCCGTATGGGAACTGCCTTTGAAGAAATGACGGAGGGAGCGAACGAGCAGGCCGCTTCCACCCAAACGATCACCGACAACATCCACAAAACCTCCCAGCAGCTTACAGCGATGACGGAGGCTGTGCATATGCTGAATCAGCAAGCGGCGCAAGCCAAGGTGACTTCCCGTGAAGGCGGTCTCCGGATCACGGAGATGGATATGCTCATGAAGGAGCTGGAAACGGTACTGCTCACCCTTTCCCAGAGCATGAAGGAGCTGGATGGGCGAATTACGGAAACGGAGGGCTTCAATCAGGTCATTCGTGCTATCGCGGACCAGACGAATCTGTTGTCGGTCAATGCGAGCATTGAGGCCGCCAGGTCAGGGCAGTATGGAGCAGGCTTTTCAATCATTGCCAGCGAGATTCGCAAGCTTTCAGAATCTGCCGGTGATTCTGCCAAACGGATTTCGAACAATTTATCGGATATTACGATGTACTCCCAGAACACGCTGCACCGCCTGAATGAGGTTGTGTCCAGAGTCGCAGGCAGCTCGGAGACGACTTCAAGCGCCCGGGCAGCCTTCCAGCAAATCGACGCGGACATTGGGAATTTGAATGGTAAGGCGGAGGAAATGGAAAGGATGATTACCGGTGTAACGGAAGCCAATCAGTCCACTTATGATGTGACCCATGAATTTATTTCGATTTCTCAGCAAACGGCGGCGACCATGGAGGAGCTGAAGGCTTCCGTGGATGAACTGCTATACAGTAATGAACGAAGTGTGCGGAGTCTGCGGCAGGCGGATCAAAGACTGAACAACATGCAGGTTTAGGCCTGAGCGGCTTACAGCCCCGTCATCTCCTGGAATGCCTGAGGGCAGGAAAAGGACGCGGGGTTGTTTTTTTATATAGAGTGCTGATGTAAGCCAGGTGCAGGGACAATGGACGGGGATATGGGTATGGATAGAGAGTGAGCGGTTGAGACAGGTTTCGCGCTCCGCGCAGTTCGCTTGGATTTCGGGATGATTATAGATTGGCGTGTGACACCCGTTTCGCACAACCGCGCGCTGGGAGCAACGCGCAGTACAGGTTTAAGCGAAGGGTTGATATTCTGGATGCGTTTGAAGTCGTGAGGAGTCGTGAGGAGTTGTGAGGGACAAATTGATGTCATGCTCAGTCCGGGATTGTGCCGGGTGATTCTAACAGGGATGAGGAGGCCGGGGAATGCGTCGGTGGGTTATATTTTTTACAGAGCGTCTGTACCAGATGGTGAATTGGAAGTGGGTTGCTGTGGCGGTACTGGTGTTCGCGGGCTTTATCGCATGGGTCCTGCCAAGGCAGGCAAGCTTGTCGGAGTCCGCATCGGGGAGCGGGGAATCTCCGGATTCCTCGCTGTGGTACACCTCGGCAGACTTGTACCGGATTGCAGAGATCTATGGGGAGGAGGGACGAGCACATTACATTGAGGCGCGCTTTACCTTTGATGTGATCTGGCCGCTGGTATACCTGGGCTTCCTGACGATTGCTTTGACTGCCGCATATGTCTTTCTGTCCTCGGGCAGCCGGTGGAGGGCTGTCAATCTGCTGCCGCTGGGCGGCTGGGGGTTTGACTGGCTGGAGAATCTCGGCTCCTCGCTGGTGATGTACCGCTATCCTGCCCGGACTCCCGTCATTGCCGAGATGACGCCCATCTTTACACTAATCAAGTGGTGTCTAATCTACGCCAGCTTCGGCGCGCTGGTGGTTGGCATCGTGCTGTCTGTACTCCATAGGCTTAGGAAAAAAAGAAGCTGACGCGCGCCATGCGGCCATGTTCGCGGGCGCTGGGGCGCGCGGCGCGAGCGATCAGCGGCTGGAATGAGTGTGGTTTTTCGCGTTCGCTGGTTTTGGAGCCGCTTCAGTGGCGCGATGAGTGTGGTTTTTCGTGTTCGTTGGCTCCAGACCCGCCACAGCGGCGCAACGAGTTCGGTTTTTCGAGTTCGTTTACTCCAGACCGGCCACAGCGGCTCAATGAGTTCGGTTTTTCGCGTTCATTTACTCCAGACCGGCCAAAGTGGCGCAACGAATTCGGATTTTCGCATTCATTGGCTCCAGAACCGTCCCAGCAGCGCAACGAGTTCGGATTTTCGTGTTCATTTACTCCAGACCGGCCAAAGTGGCGCAACGAGTTCGTTTTTTCGTGTTCATTTACTCCAGACCGGCCACAGTGGCAGAATGAGTTCGTTTTTTCGCGTTCATTTACTCCAGACCTGTCACAGTGGCGCAACGAGTTCGAATTTTCGTGTTCGTTGGCTCCAGAACCGCCACAGTGGCAGAATGAGTTCGGTTTTTCGCATTCGTTGGCTCCAGATCCGCTGCAGTGGCGCGACAAGTTCGGATTTTCATGTTCATTTACTCCAGACCCGCCACAGCGGCGCAACGAGTTCGGATTTTCGCATTCATTGGCTCCAGAACCGTCCCAGCGGCGCAACGAGTTCAGGTTTCCGCATTTGATCAGCGCCCGGCACGAGTGCGGGTTTCCGCACTCGTCCGCGCCAAGTCCGGCGCGGGGGAGTGCCCGCCGACCACTAGCCAGTTGTGGTTCACGCTGGCGGTGATGCGGCCGTGGCTGGTGATGTAATCAGCCAGCAGCTCCACCATATCCATCGGAATATCCTTGACCACGGGCTTGTCCCGGAACATTTCGAAGTTGCCTCCACCGCTCGCGCGATAGTTGTTCATGACGACGTCAAAAGCTTGCTGATCTGCGACGGGGCGGCCGTTATGCTCCAGGCGGGTGACCCGCTGCCCGGCAGGCCTGGAAATGTCGAGCGTGTACTCTATGCCTTCCCACATATCGTAATTGTAGTGCTGCGGCTTGGGCGCAAGATAGGCAGGGTGGACGATGATTGCCCCTGTGTCGTCCAGGGTGAAATATTGTGCTGATTGCTCCAACGCCTCCCGCAGGTCACGGCCGGAGATCCGGAGCACCTTCAAGGTGTTCGGATATACGTAAAAGGTGACAAGGTCCCGCATCGTGATCACTGCACCGAAGCCGGAGGAGCGGTTATCGAACAATGCTGTGCACGACACGTCAGCGCCGGAGACGTCCATCTGCACCCGGTTGATCCATTCGATGAGTGGATGCTCGCTCAGGCGGACCTCAGCCGGAGCATGAATAGACAGATCCCCGTCCACCTCGCCAATCGGCTGATCCAGCCACGCCTGGGTCAAGGTTTCCACCTCGCGGACCTTATCCTCTATCACGGGATCCGGCTCATAATCATCTGCCCCCACCAGCTCGGACTGCTTGTAAAGCAGCTTCCAGCCTTCCCCCTCATTAGCCAGCTGCAGGGTTACTTTTCCAAGAGCGCGCCCTTCGTACCCGGGCTGCACGACACAGACGCCGTTCACCTCACACCCGGCAAGGCTTCGGTGCTGATGGCCTGTCAGCAGCACGTCAATCCCCGGAACCTGCTGACACAGGGCAATCCCGACATTTTCACCGGTCAAGGGCTCGGTAGGCACTCCAGTCTTGACATCCCGTTCCAAGCCGCCGTGGTAAGCGACAACGATCACATCGGCGCGCTCATGCTCCTTCATATGGTGCACCCAGGTACGTGCCGCCTCCACCGGATCACTAAAGGTAAGGCCTGTGATATGCTCCGGGCGCTCCCAGTTAGGAATGTACGAGGTGGTCAGGCCCAGAATGCCGATCCGCAATCCGAGCGGCAGTTCCTTAATCAGGTACGGCGGGCCGAATTTCGGCTGGCCTGTTGCCGTATCCAGGATATTGGCGGACAACCAGGGGAAGCGGGCTTCCTTCATCGTACGCTCCAAATAGGGCAGGCCATAGTTGAATTCGTGATTACCGATCCCTGCCGCATCATAGCCGAGCTCATTCATACAGGCGATCACCGGATGGGCCGGCGTGGAGTTCACTCTGGCGTGATAATAGGTCAGTGGCGTGCCCTGCAGACTGTCGCCGCTGTCCATGAGCAGAACCTGCTTGTGCTTGCGGCGCTCTTCCTTGATGATGCTCGCTACCCGGGCAAGTCCGTAGCATACCTCGCTTTGATCTGCATAGCTTCGCGGCAGCAAACAGCCATGAACATCACTCGTTTGCAGCAGGATGACCTCACAGCGATGATCTTCCATACCTTTCTCTCCTTTACCCATAGAATAACGGTGGAAAAAATAGAATCTAAAAGCGCTCTCGCAAGAGCCGCTAGAGCTGTAGCTAACGACATACTATCATATGAATACTTTTTTTCTACAAAATCATTCCATTTTTTACATTCTCGTAACAATTGAATGACGAATGCTTAATAATCGGGAGGTATACTGCTAGAGTATTCAACCAAATTTATACAAAGGTGGGGGACTTCGCGTGAAGAACAAATGGATGGTGCTTCTGAGCATGATACTGACCTTCAGCTTGCTGACAGCCTGCAGCGGCGGAAATAACAGCGGGAACAGTGGCACAGGCAGTACCTCGAACGGAGCAGGAACGACAGAGACGCAGACAGAGAATGCTGAAGATACTACGAAGCAGGATGAAGGCAAGTCCATAGATACGCTCAAGGTCAGCTTTGTGCCTTCCAAGGATCCGGGCGAGATTATTACCGCTACAGAGCCGCTTAAGGAGCTGCTGAAGAGTCAGCTGGCGGAACAGGGCTACAATGTAGGTGAGGTGCAGATTGACGTAGGGACTACGTACGAAGCAGTCGGCGAAGCGCTGAGCGCCGGGACGACAGATGTCGGCCTGATTCCAGGCGGAACCTATACCCTGTATGATGACGGAGCAGAAGTGATTCTGACAGCAACCCGGAAAGCACTCTCGATCGACTCGGACGTTGCGAAGGAATGGAATGATAACAAGCCGACTCAAGGGCTGGACAACGAGCAGGCCTCCTATTACCGTTCTCTTATTCTGGCAGGTCCTTCCGAGAAGGGAAAGGAGCTCGCAGCAAAGGTCAATAACGGAGAAGAGCTGACCTGGGAAGATTTGAACAGCGCCAGCTGGTCCATCATGTCTACCTCTTCATCAGCCGGTTATATCTATCCGACGCTGTGGCTGCAGGAGAAGTACGGCAAGAAGCTGACCGACCTTGCAAAAGCAAACCAAGCGGACTCCTACGGCACCTCCTTCTCCCGGCTTGCGGTTGGACAAGCTGACATTATTGTCGTATATGCGGACGGACGCCGCGACAATGAAGAGAAGTGGACCAGCGAGTACGGCGGCAAAGCAAGCATTTGGGAAGACACGAATGTGATTGGCGTGACCCAGCCGATTTTTAACGATACCGTAAGCGTGAGCAAGAATTCTCCGATTATGAACGAGGAGCTGAAGAAGGCGCTTCAGGATGCATTCATGGCGATCGCGGGAACAGAGGAAGGCAAGCAGGTCATTGCGATCTATTCTCACGAAGGCTATCAAGTGGCCCAATCCTCCGATTACGACGGGGAACGTGAGGCTCAAGAGCTGATCCGCAGCATGAAATAAAGCAGCAAGCACAATGAGAAGGAAGAATATCGTTATGGAGGACATCGTGAATCATGATGTTCTCTCTTTTTTCGTAAACCGTGAAATTCCAAAATAACGGCTAAAGGATTGAGTATACCTATGATTCAATTCATGGATGTCAGTAAAACGTATCCCAACGGCACCATTGCGCTCAGCAACATTCATTTGACGATTGAGCAGGGGGAATTCGTGGCCGTAATCGGTCTCTCCGGTGCGGGCAAATCAACATTGATCCGCTGCATCAACCGTATTCACGAGATTAGCCAAGGAACACTGCTAGTCGATAATGTGGACGTGTCGAGGCTAAAAGGACGCCATATCCGCAAATTCCGGCGCCGCATCGGCATGATCTTCCAGTCTTTTAATCTGGTGACGCGGACGACGGTGCTGAATAATGTTCTCGTGTCCTTTGTTCCAGAGCTTCCGATGTGGCGCAAGCTGACCGGCGTGTTTACAAAGCTGCAAAAGGTGAAGGCACTGGAGGCGCTCGACAAGGTCGGCATTCTGGACAAGGCCTTTATCCGGGTGGATCAGCTGTCCGGCGGGCAGCAGCAGCGGGTGGCACTGGCGCGCACCCTGGCCCAGAGCCCTGATATTATCCTGGCGGATGAGCCGATCGCTTCGCTGGACCCGGTTACGGCGCGCATTGTGATGGATGACTTCAAGAACATTAACCGCGACCTGGACATTTCTGTCATCATGAACATTCACCACGTCGAAATCGCGCTGGAGTATGCAGACCGCATCATTGGCATCCGCAAGGGTGAGGTTGTGTTCGACGGTCCGGCGTCCATGGTGACGCAGAGCATCCTTCAGGAGATTTACGGCGGTAAATGGGAGGCGGAGAAAGCCAGTATGGAGGAGCAGGCAGCCTATGTTTGATAAAATCTTTCCTCCCCGCACCATCACCTTGCCCAGCGGCAAAACCGTCCAGCAAAAAGCGTCCCGCCTGCCGCTGATCGCCCTGGTGCTGCTGGTGCTGACTGTATGGTCTGCTGAGTTTACAGGCTTCAGCTTCCGTGTGCTGGCGACCCGGTTTCACGAGTTTTTTACCATTCTTCTGAACATGATTCCACCGGATTGGAGCAGCCTGCCCAGCATCTGGGGCCCATTGCTGGATACGATCAAAATGTCGCTGCTGGGCTCGATCATCGGCTCTCTGGTGGCTCTGCCGGTGGCTCTTACGGCTTCATCCAACATTATTCCCTCCAAGCTGCTCACGTTGATCAGCAAAATTGTGCTCAGTCTGCTGCGCACCCTGCCGACCCTGGTCTCGGCCCTGATCGCCACATTCGTGTTCGGCCTGGGACCGATGGCAGGAACGGTAGCGATTACGCTGTTCACCATCTCCTATGTCGGCAAGCTGCTGTATGAACAGATCGAGAATGTCGATATGAGCCCCTTCGAGGCGATGGAGTCGGTCGGGATGACAAGAATTCAAGCCTTCCGCTTCGCAGTCCTTCCACAGGTGCTGCCAGGATATATTTCAACATCGCTGTACTGCTTTGAGGGCAACGTCCGCTATGCAGCCATCCTGGGCTTTGTAGGTGCCGGCGGCATCGGACTGCTGATCAACGAAGGTCTGGGCTGGCGCGATTATCCGGCGGTCGGGATGATTGTTCTCGTGCTAATCGGGACGGTCTATCTGATCGAACGAGCCAGCGAGCATTTCCGCAAAAAGCTGATCTAAGGGAGACATGAACGCTCATGAATCATATTGAAAAACAGCTGTTGACAGCACCTCGAAACCATCTGTATCTTTCCTTCATCGCCGCGATCGTGATCGGGCTGTTCCTGTGGTCTCTGACGGCTGTGAATGTCAGCAACATTGAAGAGGGCGGCCTTGCCATCGCCCGAAATATTCTGTACGGACTCACGCATCCCGACACCGAGCTGTTATTTAACGTGTCCAGGCAAAGTGTGCTGTTTCTGCTGGCAGAGACGCTGGCGATTGCGTTTCTGGGCACGATCGTCGGTGCCTTTCTGGCGGTGCCGCTCGCCTTTCTCGCGGCATCAAATCTGGTGCCCAAGCCGGTATCCTGGATCACCCGTCTGCTGCTGATCATGATCCGCACGCTTCCTGCGCTTGTGTATGGCCTGATGTTTATCCGCGTCACGGGGCCCGGTCCCTTTGCCGGTGTGCTGACAGTCGGGTTAACCTCAATCGGTATGCTTGCAAAGCTGTATGTGGATGCCATAGAAGAGCTCGACAAGCGGGTGTTGGAGTCCATGACCTCGGTCGGCTGCAGCACTCTGGACAAGATTCGCTTCGGCGTGATGCCGCAGCTGTTATCTGTATTCGCCTCCGTCATGATTTACCGCTTTGATATGAACATGCGGGAAGCCTCGATATTGGGTCTGGTCGGTGCCGGCGGCATCGGGGCTCCGTTAATTTTTGCGATGCGGGGGTACAAATGGGATCAGGTGGGCTCCATTCTGATCGGGCTGGTTGTCCTTATTCTGATCATCGAGCTCTTGTCGAATCAGCTTCGGGCTAAGCTCGTCAAGGGATAACCTCATCGAGAGAGGCGCTAGGAAATTGAAGAGTTGCTGCGGCGGGTGCTAGAATGGAGGCAAGAGTTCTGGCAGCGGGACATCGCCCTCGATAAGGTCCGCTGTACACGCAAACAAGGAGAGGATACATCATGGTTATTTCACCGGGACAAGCTTCCGTCGGCTTTATTGGCCTGGGCGTTATGGGTCACAGTATGGCTGGGCATATCTTAGCAGGCGGCTATGATCTGCATGTGTACACCCGAACCGCATCCAAGGCCGAAGAGCTGACAGGGCGCGGCGCTGTCTGGCAGGAGACACCGGCCAAGCTGGCGCAGGCCTGTGACATCATCCTTACAATGGTAGGCTATCCGCAGGATGTCGAGGAGCTGTATTTAGGGGAAGATGGCTTGATTGCCAATGCCCGTCACGGAGCTTATTTGCTGGATATGACCACGTCGAGTCCCGCACTGGCCCGCCGGATCGGGGAAGCGGCGGACAAGCGCGGCCTGCATGCGCTGGATGCGCCGGTATCCGGCGGCGATATCGGTGCCCGCGAAGGCCGCCTGTCTATTATGATCGGCGGTGAAGCAGAGGATGTAGAGGCGCTGCGCCCGATCCTGTCCTTGATGGGGCGGCAGATTGTACATCAGGGGCCGGCAGGAGCGGGACAGCATACGAAGATGTGCAATCAGATTGCGATTGCCTCCAACATGATGGGCGTGTGTGAGGCTATGGCGTATGCCGAAAGCGCCGGGTTGGATCCGCAGACCGTGCTGAAGAGCATTGAGAGCGGGGCCGCAGGCAGCTGGTCTCTGAGCAATCTGGCCCCCCGCATCATCGCAGGAGATCTGGCGCCGGGCTTCTACATCAAGCATTTTATCAAGGATATGGGCATCGCCCTGGAATCCGCGAAGGAGATGAACCTGAGCACGCCGGGGCTGTCGCTGGCAGAAGCGCTGTACCGCCAGCTGGCGGAGAAGGGCTATCAGGATCAAGGGACTCAGGCGCTGATCCGTTATTACAGCAGCATGTAGCTGTACACCGTGCTCTATATGCAAGCATTTTCTGCACTAGCCCGCAGGAAATGCTTTTTTTGACGTGGTCCCAAAACGGTGTCACCCCTCCCCCTTACCCCCAGGGACGATGCATTTCATCGCCATGCCAGCTCTCTCCCGGTTCAGCACCGGGACTAACGCGGGCGCGGAAGGCGGCAGGCGATAGCCCGACATGCCGGGTGAAGGCTTTGTTGAAGTAAGAGCTGTCACAGTAGCCCAGCTCGTCGGCGATTGCGCTGACGCTCATCGAAGTGTTCTCCAGCAAATCCTTAGCCGCCTTCAGGCGCAGCCGAATTTGAAAATCGAGCGGGGTCACGCCAGTAGCCTCTTTAAACAAGGCCAGGGTATAGTTCGGAGAGCGTCCAATCAGGCGGGCCAGCTGTGCAAGCGGGATGCTTTCCCGGTAATGGGCGGCAATGTAGTCTTCGATGTGAGCGGCGAAGATTTTTTTGCGCTTGGGGAGGGGTGGCGCCTTAAGCCTGCGGTCCAGCATACCTAGAAACTGAATAAACAAGCCAAGCTGCATGATCCGGCTGCCTTCGCTGCGGTCCAGGCTGCAGCGGTACATGGAGTGAAAGCAGGCTTTAAAGGGATCCAGCGGCTCCACGGACTGTACATGATACCGGGAGCGGATCAGAAAGGGCAGCTCAAAGCCGGGGAGGGTGCCGCTGAAGAACACCGCGTATTTCTGATGCAGCGTGTCTGCGGCATTGTAGGCTTCCCGCAGCGTACCTTTGGGAATGAAGAGCAGATCTCCCTTCTGCGCGGTGTAGGGCTCTCCATTCAGCCGATAGTGAAGCCTGCCTGCCGTAATCAGCACAAAAATGTTGGATTCCACCTGAACGAGCCGATTTCTCCAGCACGGGGTGAAGTCGTCAAAGGTGGTATTCATCACGGTCAGCACGCATCTCAGCTCCTTCAGATCCAGTGTGAGTATATACAATAATCGTAACATTTTACCTCAACGCCAACAATGGATTCCGATATACTCAATGCGAGGTGATGAATATGAAACAGGCTCAGCCAAACCTATTGTTTATCATGTCGGACGATCATGCGTCCCACGCGATGAGCTGCTACGGCAGCCGCATCAATGAAACGCCGAATATTGACCGGATTGCCCATGAGGGAATGCGGTTTGACAACTGCTTTTGCACCAATTCAATCTGCTCCCCAAGCCGTGCAGCAATTCTGAGCGGAACATACAATCATCTAAACGGGGTCAAGTCGATTCACGACCGTTTTGACGGCAGGCAGCCGAATGTCGCCAAGATGCTGAAGGCGAATGGCTATCAGACTGCGATTATCGGCAAGTGGCATCTGGGGCACGGCCAGGAGGCCGACCCCACCGGCTTCGATCACTGGAGTGTAGTGCCGGACCAGGGAGAGTATCATGACCCGATGTTCCTGGAGATGGGAGAGCCGAAGCGCTTCAAGGGCTATGTGACGGACTTGATTACAGATTTCAGCCTGAACTGGCTGGAGCAGCGCGATGACACACAGCCGTTCATGCTGATGTGCCACCACAAGGCGCCGCACCGTCCGTGGCAGCCGGCGGAGAAGTATAAGGATCTCTATGAAGATATCGACATCCCGGAGCCGGCAACCTTCTATGATGATTACGAAACCCGCTCGCAGGCGGCCAAAGAAGCGAAGATGCGAATTGATCGGGATCTGAAGGATGAGGAGGATCTAAAGGAGCTTCCGCCTGAGGATCTGAGTCCTGTGGAACAGAAAAGATGGAGATACCAAAGATACATCAAGGATTATTTACGCTGTGTTGCCTCGATTGACGAGAGCGTGGGGCGGCTGCTGGATTACCTGGAGGCCGAAGGCCTGGCGGAGAATACGCTCGTCATTTACACGTCGGACCAAGGCTTTTTCCTGGGGGATCATGGCTGGTATGACAAACGGTTTATGTACGAAGAATCACTGCGTATGCCATTTGTCGTCCGCTATCCGGCCATGATCCAGCCCGGCAGCGTAACGTCCTCGATGGCGCTCAATGTCGATTTTCCATGCACATTCCTGGACCTGGCCGGTATTGACATCCCTGAGGATATGCAGGGCGTCAGCCTGCGCAAGATCCTGGAGGGAGAAACTCCTGAGAACTGGCGCACCTCCATGTATTACAGATACTGGATGCATTTAGACAAGCATCATGAGGTGTATTCCCATTACGGCATTCGTACCGAGCGCTACAAGCTGATTTATTATTACGCCGAGGCGCTGGGAACGACAGGCTCGGTGGAGGAGAACCGGCCGCCGGAGTGGGAGCTGTTCGATCTGCACGAGGACCCTTACGAGCTGAACAATGTGTATGGACAAGAGAAGTACCGGGACATTACTGTGAAGCTGAAGCAGGAGCTGAGACAGCTGCAGCTTCAGGTGCTGGATGAGCCGGTGGAAGAGATCGGGTAGGTAAACGCAGAGTGGTCCAGCAATCATAAAGATAGTAAGCTGAATCGTAGCTGAAAAGGCTCCTTGATAGAAGGGGCTTTTTCAGCTATATGTATTTGTTTAGTCATAATTTGTTAGTAAAATACAAGATTTACACTTATAACACAGGATAGGGAAATTAAATATGAGAGATAGGAATGTAACAAGCTTTATACGATCTTAATCTGAGAAAAAATGATAAGGCTAAATGAAATTTAGGAGGTTACATGCCGTGCCGCCTCAGCATAACATATCAATTACAGATCCTATTGAAGGCATTGAAGGGATTGAGCATCTTACAAATGGTCTATATGGCGATGAGTTTGAGGACTATTTAATTCAACAAATGTATCTTTCTTCGGACGAAGTCGTTGAGCACACGATTACACTTCGTACGGAGTGGGCAATTGATGCCAATTCACCTAAGTCTTTAGCGATGGAAAAGCAAGTTGCAGAGATGCTGGAGATCCCTCATCGGCACTATGACACGGAATTTATTCATACTTGTGTTTTGGATAACAATGAAGTTGAAGCGGTAAAGGCGATTTATGAAGTTACGCAAAAAATATTGCGTCTCAAAAAAGTCCATGCCTTGATGTTGTACAGAGGATTCGGATGAAATCAACGACCGGGTTGGTGGGAAGATATTCAGTTAGGAATGTCGTTGCCGCTTCAAGATCATCGTACACTTTTGCTATAATAAATGGAGAGAATCTAGAATATGAATCAGTTTGTATTAGCCATAGCGATCAAACGGAATTCGAAATTATTTCTAAGCATGGAGGCGAATGACATGAGCAACCCCAAAAAGGAAAAGGCTCCTATCGTCGTTCAAATAAGTCCTGACATGGCGAATTGGATGCATCCGCAAACAAATGAATATAAACTTCGAATGCTTGCTCAAGCTGAAGCAGCAAAGCAGCGTTATCGAAAACATAAACAGAAGGCTTTATTTTACGCACAAGCTCCAATTGTTATGAGTGAAAGTCTTACGGTCTCTAAGAATGCAAAACGCATCCCGCGACAGAAGGTTATAGATCATTTAAAGCATGAACCCGGCCAACGTTTACACGGCTTAGAAAAGTAAGAACCTGTCTGGAAATTCTGAATGAACAGCCGCCCCGCAAAGCATCTATGCTTTGCGGGGCGGCTGCCTTTCAGACGGCATCGCCGCTAGGACAGCCGGTACGAGGCGAACGGCTCGCCATAGACGAACGGCTGGCTGAGCTGGTCCAGCTGCTCTGACAGCTGGGGTTCAAGCTGCAGCTCCAGGCTGTCCAGGTTACGCTCTACCTGGGCGGGAGAGGTTGCACCAACGATCACGCTTGATACCGCAGGGCGCGCCATAAGCCAGGCCAGAGACAGCGCGCTCGGCGTGACACCATGCTCCTCTGCCAGCCGGCTCACCTGCTGCCCGAGATTCAAATTACGCTCCTGCAGAAACCGTTTGAAGTTGGGATCGGTGTCGGCTCTGGAGCCGGATGGCGCCCCGCCGTCATTATATTTCCCGGTCAATATGCCTCCGGCCAGCGGGAAATATGGAATGATGCCCAGCCCCTGATCGAGGCAGAGCGGCACCAGCTCCCGCTCCGGTGTGCGGTCTGCAAGAGAGTAGCTGGTCTGAATAGAGCTGTAGCGAAGATATCCCCTCTGATCACTGATGCCGAGTGCCTTCATCAGCTCCCAGGCTGCATAATTGGATGCCCCGATATAGCGAACCTTGCCGGAGGATACCATATCATCCAATGTGCGCAGTGTCTCATCCAGCGGGGTGTCCGGATCAAAGGTATGAATTTGATAAAGATCGACATAATCAGTTTGCAGCCGCTTCAAGCTGCCCTCCAGCTCCCTCATCAGATGATGCCGCGAGGAGCCGCGTTCTCCGGGACCTGCTCCGCGGGGAAGGCCTGCCTTGGTCGTCAGGACGGCGTCCTGACGCCGCCCTGTCAAGGCAGCGCCGATGATGGCTTCGGATTCGGTGCCCGCATAAATATTAGCGGTATCTAGGAAGGTGATTCCGTGATCCAGCGCACAGTGAATGGTGGAGATGGAGGTGTTCTTGTCCGCTCTTTTGCCAAAAGCATTCGTGCCTAGGCCCAGTACAGATACGTGCAGCCCGCTGCTGCCAAGTCTTCTGCTCTGCATACAATCCTCTCCTTCTAACGTGATAGACAAGCCTAGTATATCGCCTGGAAGGAGCTGCGTTCAAATGTTCCTCCTGAACAAGGCGAGGGATATTCATCCGGGAATTGACAGGATGGCTATTTCTGGGTAGAGTAGAGGCAATAGAATAGGAAGTCCACTAGGGGAGCCGTCAGCGGCTGAGACAGGAGCATATCCTGGACCCTTTGAACCTGATCTAGTTCGCACTAGCGTAGGAAAGTGGAGCCGGCCGTCCGGTCTGCAGTGTGCCTTTGATCGAGAGAACACGCGGCAGACACAGCATGGATACACAGCCGCTCCCGCTTACGGGAGCGGCTTTTATAATTAGATCCGGGCGGCGGGTGTGAGCTCTTGTCCGCAAGAGCGTCACGGCGGGATCAGGTTCACCTTCTTGTACAGGCCTGCACGGACTTCCTGCTCTTCAATTCATTTGGAGGTGGGACTCATGAGCTTTTCACAACAGCTCCGCCAAGAGGCGGACCCTATTTTTGAGGCAATCTTTAATCATCCCTTTGTCCGCGGTATTGCGGAAGGCCGGTTAGACCGGGAGCAGCTGATGCATTATGTAAAGCAGGATTTTGAATATTTGAACGCATTTATGCGCATTTACGGCATTGCCATCTCCAAGTGCAGTGACCGCGAAGAGATCGCAATGTTCAATGAACAGATTTCCTTCGTGCTGCACAGCGAGATTCATCCGCACAACAATTTCTGCGATGTGGCTGGCGTCACCTACGAGGAGCTGCAGGGCTTCCCGCTGTCGCCATCGGCACATCACTACATCCGCCATATGCTGACTGTCGCGCACGAGGGCACCTTGGGCGAGATTATGGCTGTCCTGCTGCCTTGCCCTTGGACGTATGTGGAGATTGGCGCGAAGCTGATGGAAGAGCTGCAGCCCGATCCGTCCCATCCGTTCTATGACTGGATTACCTTCTATGGTACACGGGGCGAGGGCGTCACGACGAAGCTGTGTCAGCGGCTGGATGCCTGGGCGCTTCAAGCCGGAGAAGAAGAGAAGAAGCGCATGAAGGAGTACTTTATGCTCAGCTGCCAACTGGAGTATATGTTCTGGGATATGGCTTTCCGCCTGGAAGAGTGGCCGGTTCCGCAGCCCGCAGCAGTCGTTTAGGATATTTCCATAGAAGCATATAAAGGAGCAGACAACACTAATGAGTGACACGATACACAACAGGCTGCAAGATGAGCAGGTACATATTCCCCGCGCCTTGACGATTGCCGGCTCGGATAGCGGGGGCGGTGCCGGCATTCAGGCTGACTTGAAGACGTTTCAGGAGCTGGAGGTCTTCGGCATGTCCGCCATTACGGCCGTGACCGTGCAGAACACACTGGGCGTGACGGGAGTCTATCCTCTCCCGCCGGAAGCATGCGCTGCCCAGATTGAGGCCGTATCGCAGGATCTCGGAGTAGATGCGGTAAAGACAGGCATGCTGTTTAATGCTCCCATTATTGAAGCGGCCGCCGAGGTCATAGGACGATATAAATGGAGCTCCGTGGTGGTCGATCCCGTCATGATTGCAAAGGGCGGAGCAGAGTTGCTCCAAGCCGAAGCGGTGTACGCCTTGAAGCACAAGCTCTTGCCGCTTGCCCGGATCGTAACGCCGAACATTCCGGAGGCCGAGGCGCTGGCCGGCATCGAGATCCGGACGCCGGAGGACCGGAAGGAAGCTGCCCGCCGTATTCACAGCCTGGGTCCGGCGTTCGTCGTGATCAAGGGCGGACATGACGAAGAGGACAGCGGGCAGGTGACGGACCTGATTTATGACGGAGACGTCTTCACCGAGCTCTCGGGGCGAAGAATCCACACGGTGCATACGCATGGAACCGGCTGCACCTTCTCGGCAGCCGTGACAGCATGGCTCGCCAAGGGAGCTGATCCGCTGCAAGCTATGACGGAGGGCCGGGCATTTATCCAGGCTGCCATTGAGGACAGCCTGGGACTCGGGGGAGGCCACGGGCCGACCAATCACTGGGCGTACCAGCGTCGCCTGGCTCGGCGCCAGCCAGCACAGCCGCGCAGCTAGCATGCCGCCCGCCCGGACCTCTCTTTCCGGCGGGTACACCGCTGCAGCGAGAGCACCACAATGAAAGGCTTGCCGGACTTGATGCCGGCAAGCCTTTTTGCTGCTGCGGCGCAGACCGGGCGCAAGGCGTCAGGATAGGAAGCCGGGCAGCGTTTTTTTTTGCAAAAAACCGATCCTGAGGTATTGTACAATCCGCGCTCTTCTCGTATGTTAATAGCAGAGCTGTTTCTCCTACCCGAGCCCTCATCATCGGAGGATTGATAACAGAATATTACAAGGTGTAAGGGGTTACTGTTTATGGATGTTGTTTTGTTTTTACTGCTGTCCACCCTGGAGACGCTGGCGATTTATGCGCTCACGATGTCGCTGCTGAAGCTGAAGGCCTCCAGATATGCCGGACAGGCTGTTGTCGTGATGCTGCTGTCCAGCCTGCAGAGCTATCTGCTGAGGAATTCACTGGAGCTGGATTATCTGGCACCGATGACCACCGTAGTCATTTTTGTGTTCTTCTACGCAGCGGTCGTCAAGATTCCGGTGATCTGGTCTTTGATCGGCACAGTACTCGGTTATTTCGGCTACGCGATCATGCAGGGACTGCTGATTATGGCTATTTTCGGATCTATCGAAGCTGCACAGCTGCCGGAGAATGCCTACCTCACCCAGATTCTCAGTGCGGCAGCCGGATTCCTTCTCGCCTGGCTTCTGCACCGCTTCAAGATCGGCATTGCCCTGGAGCTGGAACGTCTTCGTCTGAAATATGAATACGTGATCCTTATGGTCCTGATGGCGATCGTATTGCTGCTGCTGGCTATCCTGTTTTACATGGCACAGCTGTGGCTGCTCATCCTGTTCTTCAGCCTGACCTTCGGGATTTTCCTGTATTATGCTTATCATTCGGAGGAGTTTGAGGTTGATGAAGATTGAACACGCCGCCTTAAGAATAGCCCAAGCTATTAAAAAAGAAGTGCCCGAGCATCCGTCTTCCATCGCTGTTCTGAAGCACGGTATGGCTATTCTGCTCAATATGACAGGTATTGTATCCGCTGTGCTGCTCATCTCCTGGGCAGCCGGCACTACGGCAGAGGCGTTGACGGCGATGATCAGCTTCGCCCTCCTGAGGCAGGTATCCGGCGGTGTTCATCTGAAGACCGGTGCCGCCTGCATCCTCCTGACAACACTGCTTCTGACTCTGATTTCCTGGGTCCACCTGCCTCAGATATGGACTCATGGCTTTACCGCCGGGGCCTTCATCCTGACGGCTATGTACGCTCCAAGCCGGATTGAATATCAATCCCGGATCCCCCGCACATTCTACAGAACGCTTACCTTCATCAGCTGTATGCTCATCATGACTAACTTTGTCATCCAATCGGATATTATTGCCGCTTCTTTTCTGGTTCAGGCTATGACCTTGATCCGCTTGAAAGGAGGTGAGAACCCTGACCCTGACCCTGCTCAGCAAAGCTAAACACGCTGCATTTACGGCAACCGCCACATGCCTGACGCTGCTCGCGGTATTTTTTGTTCAAGTAGCAAGCCCGGTCTTCATTTACAGTGGAGAAACGCCGGAAGAGCTTTTGAATAAGGACTGAACCCGTTCCGAAAGAACACAACGAAGCCTTGATTAGGTGAGCTTCATCTAACAAAGGCTTTTTTGTGCTTTTATGCAAGGAAAAAGCGTTAAAGAGCAACTTTCATCCATTTCAAACGTTTAATAGATAAGACTTTACAGTGAAAGTGAGGAGGAATTGTGATGAAGTATCCCTTCCGTGTGCTGCTGGGACTGCTGGCTGCTGTCCTCTGGTATACGGTTCTTCCCTGGGACGAGGCCTATGCCGGCAGTACGCCGGACGTATATATAGACGATGTGAGACTCCAGCAGGAGCATGTGGTCATGAAGGATAACCGGATCTTTATTGCCTTTACGGACCTGGTTCAGCTCCGCGAGGGATTGGACATGGAATGGAACCATGTAAATAAGGAGATTGAGATTACCGGGTCCAAGACGTATCTCGTCATTACGGTCGGCAAGAGCACTGTCATTAAGGATGAGGAGCAGCTGGAGATGGATGCCGAGCCCTTTATCCATGAAGGCAAGACCATGGTGCCGCTTCGCTTTGCCTCCGAGGCTTTAGGCCGGGAGATCAAATGGGTGAAGTCGGAGCAGACCGCGTACGTGAGCGGCGGGAGCACCGACGTGTGAGAAAGCCCGAGTGCACTTATATCGTTCAATCTTAGCCTGCTTCGACGTGAAGGAGGCTATTCTTAGTATCCGGCATTAAAAAACTCTCCGCCAAGTGGAGAGTGCACGTACAGCTTTATTCATTGCTGCGCCAAGGCTTCTTCGGTAATGCCCTTGATATCAATGGGGGAAATCTGACTTTCTTCTATAATATCCGGCAAAATATGTCCCAGGAAATAACGGACGCAGTGGAGGTCGATATTCTTGATCTTGATCAGCGCGTGGCGGTACATGAGCACAAATTCCTTCTCTGTATTTCCCCGCTGCAGCTCTGCAAAAGCCTCATACACCTGGTCCATCTTGTCCGCAACCTCCAGGATCAGCCCTTCAAGCGAGCCATCCTTGCCCTCCCGCAGCTGCCGGCGGAAAATGCTCTGGAACTCCTCCGGAATGTTCTCCTCAATAAAATGCCGGATCATTCCTTCCTCCACCTGCTGCAGCATAGAGCGGAGCTCCAGGGAGGAGTGCTTCACCGGAGTCTTGATATCCCCGATAAAAATTTCGCCATAATCGTGGCTGCTCGTAATCTCATACAGCTTCTTCCAATTGATGGGTACCCCATTCAGCTCCTCAATATCTGCGAGCGTCTTTGCATACTGTACCACCTTCCAGGAGTGGGCGGAGACGCTGTGCTCTTCGAATTTGAATTTGCCGGGGGTGCGGATAATCCGCTCCAGGTCGTTGAGAGAACGAAAGTACGTGTGAATGCCCATCCAGGTCATCATCCTTTAATATAGAGTTATCCATGACTATACTCTACATAGATAAAGAGAGAATTAAGCCAGTGTAAAATGTGACTGCTGCCGTCCATCCTGCTTCAAGCCCGCGGCTTCAGCTTCTCCATCAGCCAGCCGAGGAGGAGGCCATACAGGACATGACCCAGCAGCCAGACCAGAAGCGCCGGAACGTCGAACAGTTCAGGGGTTCGGTCCGACAAGGCAGTGGTAGGGTATAGCAGCAGGCCCACGACGGTGTTTACAAGAGCATAGATCCCCAGGCGCTGCCGCGCCGAAGCAGGATTAGGGCGGATGTACAGCAAGTAAGCGAGAACCAGACTGAGCCCCGCCGATACAATCAAATGCAGGCCGAACTCGGCGGCTTCAGGCAGCGGCAGCTGATTCAGGACCGGAATGTAGTCTACATTCAAGAGCAGCGTATACACCTTGAGCGAGGTAAGAGCCTCTGCAGCCTTCAGCAGTAAGCCCAGAAATATGCCCGCCAGTGTTCCGGCCAGTACGGCTGGCAGCATGTAGTGCTTCAGACTTCTTGTTGAGTGCATGTAAAATTCCTCCCCGATAAGCTTAAATCATCAGATTTCGGTGTTTGGGGTAAATATAAACAGGAATGCGCAGCATTTCAATTTCATTGTAAACGATGAATATCGTCGTTGTAAAAAAAAGAGAGGAGGGCGCTTGATGAAATGCGCCTTAGTCTGGTTTCGGCGGGATCTGCGTGTACACGATAACCAGCCGCTGTTATCGGCATCCGCGTCCGGTCTGCCGGTCGTTGGATTATACTGCCTGGACCCCCGGGAATACGGGGTGACCGGCTTTGGATATCCCAAAACCGGGGCACACCGGGCACGCTTCATTCTTGAAAGTGTGGCCGAGCTGCGGGACAACCTGAACAAGCTTGGCATTCCGCTGCTGGTTCGGCTGGGTAAGCCCGAGGAGGTCATACCGGAGCTTAATCAGAGCGGCCTCGATCTGGTGGAGGTCCATGCTCATGACGAGCTGGGCACGGAGGAGTCCTATGTGCAGCAGCAGGTGAAGGACAGCTTAGGAGAAGCGGAGCTGTACACGTACTTCGGGCATAGCCTGGTTCACCCGGAGGATCTTCCTTTCCCGCTCGAAGAGCTGCCGAAGCTGTATACGCCGTTCAAGCAGCGGATCTTGAAGTCGCAGGAGCGCTGCATTCGCAGCATGCTTCCACTGCCGGAGCGTCAAAGCGTTTCACTGGCTGTCGAGGAAGGAGACCTGCCAGAGCTTGCCGCGCTGGGGCTTGCCGATGATGAGCTGCCGCCGCAGCCGGTATTTACCGGCGGCTCCTCCGCAGGCCGCAAGCGTTTGACGTATTATTTTCACGAGCAGGACAATATTAGCCGCTACAGTGAAACCCGCAACGGAATGCTGGAGCCGGACGCCTCCTCGAAGCTGTCACCTTATCTGGCCCTGGGCTGTCTGTCGCCGCGCTTTGTCTATTGGAGCCTTAAGGAGGCAGAGGCCGCCCGGTCGGTGAATGAATCGACGCAGGGGTTCCTGGATGAGCTGCTGTGGAGAGAATACTTCATCTATGTGCATCGCAAGCATGGGAGCCGGATTTTTGCAGCGGGGGGCTTGGACGGCAAGCGCCTGGAGTGGTCCAGCGACCCTGCGCTGCTGCAGGCATGGACTGAAGGCGAAACCGGGTATCCGCTGGTGGATGCCAATATGAGAGAGCTGCGGCAGACCGGGTGGATGTCGAATCGGGGCCGGCAGAATACGGCCAGCTTTTTGGCAAAAAATCTGGGGATCGACTGGCGTGCCGGCGCCCAGTGGTTTGAGTCTCAGCTGCTGGATTACGACGTATCGGTCAATTACGGCAACTGGTGCTACAATGCGGCAGTAGGAAATGATACGCGGCCGTACCGGATTTTTAATGTCAGCAAGCAAGGGCGTGATTATGATCCTGCTGGCGACTATGCCAAGCACTGGCTTCCTGAGCTTGCCGCCGTTCCTGGAGAACAGGTCTATGATGTGCCTGAATGGACGTGGTTTGAGCAGCAGGAGTTTGGCCTGGAATTGGGGAAGGATTACCCGTTTCCTATCGTGGAGTGGATGCCCTCCGTTGAGGCATTTCGATCCCGGCTGAAGCAGGCTAAAGGATAATGCAATGGAGGAACCGTTCCGATTTCGGAACGGTTTTTCTAGTTCTTTAGGAGGATGTCGTGTAGGAGTGTCGAATTACCTAGATTAAACATATATCCAAAACCATAGGAGATTCGAAGTATGTCTGACAAACTTTATCGTTGGTTCAATATTATTTACGCGATTCAGGCAAGGCCTGGAATTACAGCTCCGGAGCTGGCTCAAAAATGTGATGTCGATGTCCGCACCATTTACCGTGATCTTCGTTCTCTGGACACCCTCGCTCCCATCGTCAATGACGGTTATGGCAAAGGCTATACCTTTGCCGGGGATTTCGCCATGTATCCTCTGAACTGGACGCCGCAGGAGGAGCTGGTGTTTACGATGCTTCCATCAATCCTGGATCACACCCAGCTTCCGCCGGGCTTTGAGAGCGCCTATGACAAAATAATGGCTGCCCGGACCCGGGAGAAGCGGCGGAATCAGGACATTTTGAAGCATGTGACAGACATTATTCAGATGGGCTCCCCGGCCTACCGGGAGGACAGCCCCAACCACCTGCTCCCTGTGATTCAGGCCATACTGGCAGAGCAGACGTTAAGCGTGACCTACCATACTCAAAGCCGGAATGAGCTGACTGAGCGGGAGATTGATCCTTATTATCTGATTCCGCGGGATCAGCGGTTTTACCTCATTGGCTATTGCCATTTAGCAGGGCAGATCCGCACCTTCCGGCTCAGCCGGTTCCGTAAACTGGAGGTCACCGCGCGTTCTTTTGAAAAAGGAGACTTCAATCTGGCCAACTACATGAAGCACACCTGGTCCATTGAGCGCGGAACCGGGCAGATCACCTTCAAAGTCAAATTTTCGCGCGAGGTTGCCCGTTACATCAAAGAGGAAGAAATGTTCGTCCGGCCCAAAATGACAGACCTGCCGGATGGCAGCCTGCTGTTTGAGGTCACCCTGAACCACGACCGTGAATTCCTGAACTGGGTCAACCAATACGGCCCGGACGCCGAAATCCTGGAGCCCCGTAGCTACCGCAAGATGATGCAGGAGAAGCTGTCGCGCTGGCGCGGGCTGTATGGGGAGTGAGGGGAACATGTGTTTGGTGACAAGGTGCGGCGAATGGATAAAGTTAGGATATAGGGAGACGAGAGAGGGATGGGTCTGGTCAGGAGGGAGAGTACAATGAATTATGCTGCTCATTTTCGAGCTCGGGATGGTGCACACCAGTCGGTAGAAGAACATTTGCGGGGTGTGCAGCGATTGGCAGAAATGATGGGTGAGAAAATCGGTGTTCGTCATATCACCGGGCTGGCTGGCATGCTGCATGACATGGGGAAGTTCAGTGAAGCGTTTCGGCTTTACCTGCAAAATGCGTTTGAACATCCAGACACGCCTCCAAGAAGAGGTAGTGTAGATCATTCTACTGCAGGTGGAAAGCTTCTTTACAAATTGTATCATGAGCAACATATTCATCAATTTACCGGCATACTGGCAGAAATCGTAGGCAACGCAATTATAAGTCACCATTCTGATCTTCATGATTTCTTGACGCCCAATCTGGAATCGGATTATTTAAAGCGTGTCAAAGAGAAGAGCTTGGAAGAATACGAGCTTAGCGAATCCTTGTTTTTTGAGCGCGTAATGACTCGAGAGGCCTTTACCTCTTACGTGGACTGCGCAGCTAAAGAGTTGGAGGATTACCTGGCTGTGACATCTACGTTAACTGTGGAAGCCAGACTTATGTTTTTAACCAAGTATGTATTCAGCGTATTAATTGATGCAGACCGCACCGATACTCGGAGATTTGAAGAAGATGAGGCCGAATCTGCAACGATTCAGTATTCAACATTATTTAAGGGGTACTATGAACGGTTACAACATAGGCTGAGCTCATTCTCCATGCTTGATGGAACTATCCATAATCTCAGACGTGAGATGTCGGAGCATTGTGACCGTGCGGCGGAACAAGCTTCGAGCATATATACATTGTCAATTCCTACTGGCGGAGGGAAAACGCTGGCGAGCTTGAGATATGCTCTCAAGCATGCGTTTACTCACTCCAAACGACGGATTATATATGTGCTTCCGTACACGACAATTATTGAACAGAATGCTGCTGAAGTAAGGCGAATTCTAGAGGATGACGCGAATGTTCTGGAACACCACTCTAATGTCATTGAACAAGATCTGGCGGATGATGAGGATGTCGAAGGACGAATCGATATCAAGCAAAAATGGAAGCTGGCTAAGGACAACTGGGATGTTCCTGTTATTTTTACAACGATGGTGCAATTTCTCAACGTCTTTTATGATTCGGGCAGCCGGAGCATTCGAAGGCTTCACCAATTAAGCGAGTCTGTCATTGTGTTCGATGAAGTTCAGAAAGTTCCGGTTACCTGTGTGTCATTGTTTAATCAAGCGCTTCATTTTCTTCGGGACTATGGGCGATCCAGCCTTGTGTTGTGTACTGCAACACAACCTGCCCTGGATTTCGTAGAGCATAAGCTCTCTATCGGTGCCCATGCAGAAATAATCCCGGATTTGAATCGTATAGCTGTCGCCTTCAAGAGAGTAGAAGTTATAGATCGTACATCAGAGGCGATGACTAATGATAGGCTGTACGCATTTGTTGAGGAAATGATGATCCATTGTAATAGCACACTCGTCATTCTTAATACGAAATCAGCAGTCAAGAAGCTGTTTCTGTTGCTGCAATCCTTGAGGCCTTCGGTTTATGTTTATCATCTCAGCACTTCAATGTGTCCGGCTCATCGAACAGAAATTCTATCTGAGATTAAGGAACGGCTGAGGAGCAAAGACAAAGTGATATGTATTAGCACCCCTTTAATTGAAGCGGGGGTAGATATTAGCTTTGAACGTGTGATTCGCTCTTTATCAGGATTAGACTCACTGGCTCAAGCAGCAGGCAGATGTAACCGCCATGGCGAGAACGATAAGGGCGAAGTATATATCATACATCATCTGGAGGAGAAGCTGGATAATCTCCCGGAAATACGAAAAGGGAGAGAGATTTCTCAACGTATTTTGATCGATATGAAGGAAGATCCTGCTTATCATGGGGGAAGTATTCTTTCAGCCGCAGCAATGACACGATACTTTCGGGAGTTTTACAAAGAAATGAGTGGACAACTGGACTATCCTGTACCCCAACATAATACAACGATGATGACGCTGTTGGCAGCGCCTCGAACTCAAAATCTATTTGCTGAAGGCTATTATAGTAAACACAAGTGTTACCCATCTTTATTTCTATTAAATAGCTGCAGGACGGCAGGGCAGCATTTCGACGTTATTGATAATCAGACGACATCTGTCATTGTACCCTATGATCAAAAGGGAAAAGAACTAGTTGCTGATTTGAATGGAGACCGAAACATCAATGAATTATCACTCATGCTCCGCCTAGCTCAACGTTATAGCATACAAGTGTATGATCAAGAACTACGCCAGCTCAATCAGTACGGGGGTCTCGTGAGCTACCTTGACGGCAAGGTACTCGTACTTAAAGAGAGTGCTTATCACGAGAAATTTGGACTAGACGTAAGTAATGATAGTGGGTTTGAAATCCAGTTATATTAAAAAACCTATCTATATAGATAGGCTTTTCACGTCATACAATATATATTTCAATCCACATCCTGCTTCAATAGCAGAAGCAGGAAGACCACTTCATCGTATCACAAACTGCCAAATAGACAAAATACATTCATATAATGTATAACGATATTTACTTTTGATAATATTTGGTTTATACTGGAACTTGAGTAAAATAATATATTGAGAGAAAGAAGGTGAAAACCATACTATGAGGAATTCGATTGAGTTCGTTGTACACGGACACTACGCGTTGTTCACGGATCCGTTAACCAAGCTCGGAGGTGAGAAGCTCTCCTATCAAGTGCCAACCTATCAAGCTTTGAAAGGGATTGTCGAAAGCATATATTGGAAGCCGACGTTAACGGTTTATGTAGATGCTGTACGTGTGCTGAATCCGATTTGTATGGAGTCCAAGGGCGTTCGGCCAATTGATTACAGTGGAGGGAACACTCTTGCAAACTATACATATTTGAAAGATGTACGCTATCAGGTGAGGGCATATTTTGAGTTTAATCTCCATCGTCCAGACCTGGAGTATGACCGTAACGAAGAGAAGCATCACAACATTATGAAGAGAGCGCTTAAAGCGGGAGGCCGTCGGGATATTTTTTTGGGTACCCGGGAGTGTCAAGGATACGTAGAGCCTTGTGATTTCGGTTCCGGACCAGGATTTTATGACGAGTGTAAAGAGCTGCATTTCGGTACCATGGTACACGGGCTTAGCTACCCCGATGAAACCGGGGAACGGAATATGAAAGTTAGGCTGTGGAATCCCGTCATGAAGGATGGGGTAATTACCTTTACTCGACCGGAGAAATGCTCGCAAACGCGCGTCTTGCGTGAGATGCAGCCCAAACCGTTCGGGGCCTCTTCCATTGAATCTGTCCATGATTTGTATGAGACATTGAAGGAGGGGCAGGAATGAGCTGGCTGTTGAATCTCTATCAAACCTATGAATCGAATACCGATCTTGTCGGCGTATCAGCTTCCAGATTCAATCGAAGCTACACTCTTCTCCCTGTTTCTCATACTACGCAAAATGCTCATATTCAGGTAAATATCACAGAAGACGGGCGATTTCATTCCGCTGAAGTGATAAGTAAAAATGATGCTAACACGCTGATTCCGTGCACGGAGAAATCCGCAAGCCGAGCAGGAAAGGTGATCTCACCTTATCCTCTTCATGACAAGCTTAGTTATGTGGCTGGTGATTTGAGTCTGTACAGTGATGATGTGAAAGATGATGAATCGTATCAAGGCTATATTGATCAACTCAAGGAATGGGCTGAATCTTCCTACGCCACCAGCAAGGTAAAAAGCATCTATCAATACCTGCGCAAAGGGCAGCTGATGCAGGATTTAATCAAACATCGAGTTGTAGCTGTAGATGCGAATAATCGGTTAATCGAAAAATGGGATAAGAAGTATGAAAGTCTGTACCCTGACAAGCCGGAGATTTTTACGGTGTTACAAGGAACACCGGAGAGTGCGTTTGTTCGCTTCAATGTGTACTCGCCGCACGAGATCCTGGAGGATGTGTGGAAGGATACAGCGATGTATGAATCTTTTATACATTTTTACAGTGAACTCTTGAGCGGAGAAGATCTTTGCTATGTGACCGGAAAGAGATTGCCAATAACCGAGAGGCATGCGAACAAAATCAGAAATGCTGCGGATAAAGCTAAATTAATCTCGGCAAACGACACCACAGGTTTTACATTTAGAGGGCGATTTCAGATTGCCAGCGAGATAGCCGGCATTAGCTACGAAGTGTCCCAGAAAGCTCACAACGCTTTAAAATGGTTGATTCAACGACAAGGTGAAGTGATTGAGCAGCGAGTGTTCTTAGTATGGGGAAATGACACTATAGATCTTCCTCATCCGGCAGAAGACACATTTGCGCTGAATCCTTCTCCGCTGCCTGCACAAAGGGCAATATCTAATACCCATCAAGCTATTGCACAAGAGGTTTCCAAGGCATTAGAAGGCTATAAGAATGATTTGTCCTTTGAAGCGGACGTGAACATTCTAGTACTCGATTCTGCAACAACCGGAAGGATGGCTGTTCTTTACTATCGTAATATGAATAAAGAAATTTACTTGGACCGTCTGAAGAAATGGCATACAGAATGTGCATGGCTTCACCGCTATCGTAAAAATGATGAAGGCGAGTTTATTCAATTCTATGGCGCCCCAGCCACGAAAGACATCGCGGTCGCAGCGTATGGTACGAAAGCTAACGATAAGGTCGTGAAGGGGCTTATGGAACGAGTACTGCCATGCATTATAGACTGCGCCCCCATTCCGAGAGATATTGTTACAAGTGCATTTCATCGCGCCTCTAATCCAGCGGGCATGGAGAAATGGGAATGGGAGAAAACGTTAAGCATCACCTGTGCATTAATCAACCGAAAGGAGAAGATACATTTGGCATTAGATCAAGATTATAACCATCGCGATTATTTGTTTGGCCGGCTGCTTGCTGTCGCGGATGTACTAGAGAGAAGGGCGCTTGGATCCTCCGAATCCCGAGCAAGCAATGCACTGCGTTACATGAATTCATTTTCGAGGCATCCTGCAAGAACATGGAAGACGATACAAGATAATCTCCAGCCCTATCAAGCGCGTTTGGGGTCTCAGGCCGTTTATTATTCAAAGATTATTGACGAAGTAGCGTCAAGAATTCCGGTGGATGATTTTACAAATAAGCCGTTGTCAGGGTTATATTTGCTAGGTTTCTACAGCCAGCGGCATGAGCTTTATCAAAAGAAAGATAAACTGAACGATGCTGAAGAAGCATCCAACGAATAGGAGAGATAAAGATGAGAACATTAGATTCCAAAATTGATTTTGCGGTTGTATTGTCCGTGCGTAGTGCTAATCCTAATGGAGATCCTCTGAATGGCAACAGGCCGAGACAGAATTATGATGGGTACGGAGAGATTTCTGATGTAGCCATCAAGCGTAAAATCAGAAATCGTCTGCAAGACATGGGTGAAACGATTTTTGTGCAATCCAATGATCGAAAATCCGACGAATATAACAGCTTGCGGGAGCGGGCGGATGCTAGTGTGGAATTACGTGAAGTTATTAAGGCCAAGAGTAGCAGCCAGCAGGAGGATTTTGCAGCGGCTGCTTGCCGTGAATGGATGGATGTCCGCAGCTTCGGGCAAGTGTTCGCGTTCAAGAGTTCCGATAAATCCGGGTCAGTATCTGTAGGCGTGAGAGGGCCGGTCTCCATTCATACGGCACGCAGCGTTGATCCCATCGATATTACAAGTATGCAAATTACGAAGAGCGTTAACTCCGAGCCGGGCAAAGACAGAGGCTCTGATACGATGGGCATGAAGCATCGCGTTGACTTTGGCGTATATGTATTCTACGGATCTATTAACACACAGCTGGCTGAGAAGACAGGCTTTACTCCAGAAGATGCCGATAAGATCAAGCAGGCACTTGTAACCTTATTTGAAAACGATGCCTCTGCAGCAAGACCGGAAGGAAGCATGGAAGTTCATAAAGTGTATTGGTGGACACATAACTCCAAAATGGGGCAGTATTCATCGGCCAAGGTTCACCGTTCTCTGGTCGTAAAGTCTAAAACGGAAGAACCGAGACAGTTTGAGGATTATTCCATTGAAATTTATGAGCTTGAAGGACTGCGCGTTGATGTCATTGATGGAATCTGATGATGAGTATTTAATGCTGTCAGGCATTCAACACTATCAATTTTGTAAAAGACAATGGGCGTTGATCCATATTGAACAGCAATGGGAAGAGAATGTTAAAACCATACAAGGTCAGCATGTGCACGAAAAGGTGGACATGCCTTTCATTAAAGAGCAACGAGGGAATCAATTGATCGTTAGAGCAATGCCTGTGAAGTCAGAGTCATTGAAGATTTCCGGGATCTGTGACGTTGTGGAATTTATGAAAGACGAAGCTGGTGTTCAAATTCATGGAGCTGACGGAACGTACTTAGCCTGTCCTGTTGAATATAAACGAGGAAAGCCAAAGTGGAATGATGCCGATCTTCTCCAGCTTACTGCACAAGCGATTTGTTTGGAAGAGATGCTGCTATGTTCAATTCCCAGAGGGTACTTGTTTTATCATGAGATACGGCGCCGCATCGAAATCTCGTTTACTTTGGAAATGAGAGATCGGGTAAAGCGTATCGTAGAAGAGATGTATGCCTTGTATGTACAGAGGAACACCCCGAAGGTGAAGACAGGTTCCTATTGTCAGAGCTGCTCGCTTCAATCCATTTGTCTTCCAGAGGTCATGAGCAAGAAAACAGTTAAAAGCTACATTGAAGGGAAGATTCGGGAATGAAGAAGCTGTTAAATACAGTCTTTGTTACTCAACCGGATGTGTATCTTTCACTGGATGGAGATAACATCGTGCTTACTCGAAAAGAGGATCAGCTGGGTAGACTTCCATTACATAATCTTGAATCCATCATTGCATTCGGGTACACCGGAGCAAGTCCGGCACTTATGGCATACTGTGCAGACAGGCATATTTCGCTTGTGTTTATGAGTATGAATGGACGATTTCTTGCCAGAGTTATAGGTGCGAGTAAAGGAAACGTTATTTTAAGAAAGAAGCAGTACTTACTTTCTCATGATGTAACGCAATCTGCTTTGATTGCCCGGAATTTTATTGTGGGAAAGCTGTATAACAACAAGTGGATATTAGAACGAATGACTCGAGATTATCCATTGAGAGTGGATATTGAGAGATTTAAACACATTTCTAACCATCTATCTTCCTTAATTAAGGAAATTCGGCAATGTTCTGACTTGGATAGGCTGAGAGGGTTAGAAGGACAAGCGGCATTAAGCTATAATCAGGTTTTTGACGAGATGATTCTTCAGCAGAAAGAAGATTTTTATTTTCGCTCGCGTTCTCGAAGACCGCCTCTGGATAAAGTAAACGCAATGCTGTCTTTAGCATATACACTACTGTCACAAGACATGACATCAGCAATTGAAGGCGTGGGATTAGATGCGTATGTAGGTTTTCTTCATCGTGATCGTCCAGGAAGAGCCTCCTTGGCCCTGGATATGATGGAAGAATTACGAGGAGTGTATGCAGATAAATTCGTGTTATCGCTAATCAACAAAAAAGTGATCCAGCCAGACGATTTCTATGTCAAAGAAAACGGCGCGGTATTGATGACGGATGCGGGACGCAAAAAGTTTTTTACAGCATGGCAGACCAAAAAGCAGGAGAAAATGACTCATCCTTACCTTGGTGAAAAAATATCGTGGGGATTAGTACCTCATGTACAAGCTTTGCTATTAGCCAGGCATCTTCGCAATGATCTTGACGAGTATCCTCCATTCTTATGGAAGTAGGTGTAGAGTGTGCTGCTTATCATTACGTATGATGTAAGTACCAAGTCAAGTGCGGGTCAGAAAAGATTGAGGCAAGTATCAAAGATATGCCAAAACTATGGACAACGTGTTCAAAACTCTGTGTTCGAGTGTCTTGTCGATGCGGCGGAGTTTACAGCACTTAGGTACAAGCTGATCGAAGTTATTGATCAGAAACAAGATAGTCTACGATTTTACCAGCTCGGAAACCAATACAAGAACAAAGTGGAGCACATTGGCGTGAAGGAATCCATAGATCTGGAGGGACCTCTCATTATTTAACGGGTAGTTGTAACAGGTGCGAACCTCAAGTGAACATGATTTCCCCAAGACATTCGCACCTGTAAATATCCATATTAAATCATCTTTATCCATATTTTAACTGTAAAAAAAATACTATAATTAGTTTTTAATTTAATTTATGTAGCATTAGAAGTCGATTTATGGTTGATTTGACCAAAAATCGCGGTCGCACCCCATGCGGGTGCGTGGATTGAAATATTTCAACTATCTCAACTAGCATACCCCTGGACTAGTCGCACCCCATGCGGGTGCGTGGATTGAAATAGACGGTAAAGCATAACTATCACTGATTGCTCCATGTCGCACCCCATGCGGGTGCGTGGATTGAAATAATATCGGGCACAATCAAAGAAAGTGTAAAACCGTCGCACCCCATGCGGGTGCGTGGATTGAAATTTATTCCAAAATGGGGGATCAATATAGGCAGCATTAGTCGCACCCCATGCGGGTGCGTGGATTGAAATCAACCATTGATTACATAAATCAATTTCAGAATACGGTCGCACCCCATGCGGGTGCGTGGATTGAAATATTTAAACCTTTGCGCTTATCTTGTGGGATTATAAGTCGCACCCCATGCGGGTGCGTGGATTGAAATACCCGTTACCCTCATACCCGATAACGCATACTCTTGTCGCACCCCATGCGGGTGCGTGGATTGAAATTTCCTGCTTGATGTTCATCCGGGTCAGGTAATCCGTCGCACCCCATGCGGGTGCGTGGATTGAAATCTCCCGGGTAATCGCTGCGCCCGGCCTGGTACCGTGTCGCACCCCATGCGGGTGCGTGGATTGAAATTTTTTTTGATGAAGGTACGAATGTTGCTGCTTTGTCGCACCCCATGCGGGTGCGTGGATTGAAATTCACTTGAAGACGTGGGGCATACCACATTTAGGGGGTCGCACCCCATGCGGGTGCGTGGATTGAAATAAGCTAAACATGACTTGTCACCTCAATATCCACCGGTCGCACCCCATGCGGGTGCGTGGATTGAAATCAGACTATCTATAGCTGAATGGGCAGCTCCTAGTCGCACCCCATGCGGGTGCGTGGATTGAAATCGGCATATCCTCATACCGTTTTTCTGTTGGATCAGTCGCACCCCATGCGGGTGCGTGGATTGAAATTCCAAATACGACTACTACTTTTATGGGATATACGTCGCACCCCATGCGGGTGCGTGGATTGAAATCTCCTATGCCGTTTCATCCGTCACATACACTTCGTCGCACCCCATGCGGGTGCGTGGATTGAAATGACCCTACGGCGCGTTTCTTCGCGGTTGTTTTCCGTCGCACCCCATGCGGGTGCGTGGATTGAAATACTGGAACACCAGTTTGGTTGATAGGGTGTAATGAGTCGCACCCCATGCGGGTGCGTGGATTGAAATGGGCCCCTCGATCACGGCCAGTTCACCGCCGGAGTCGCACCCCATGCGGGTGCGTGGATTGAAATGTACTCCCCTTGCGGTCACTCAGGGCCAGCTCGAGTCGCACCCCATGCGGGTGCGTGGATTGAAATAATTTGAAATAGGATTATATTGTAGGTGGGACGGAGTCGCACCCCATGCGGGTGCGTGGATTGAAATTTTTCTGCATAAGACTGAGGAACATCCTCGCCATGTCGCACCCCATGCGGGTGCGTGGATTGAAATCTCCGAAAGAGAAGAGTAAAGCGAAATCATGAACGTCGCACCCCATGCGGGTGCGTGGATTGAAATCAGACTAAATCATTGTTACCAAAGTTTGTATTTGTCGCACCCCATGCGGGTGCGTGGATTGAAATGCCGACCGCGCGCAATGGTACGTATACGGCGCCGTGTCGCACCCCATGCGGGTGCGTGGATTGAAATCAAAGGTTAATTTTGACAGAAATTTTGTAGCAGGTGGTCGCACCCCATGCGGGTGCGTGGATTGAAATAACTAGTATTGTGCTATCATTAAACAATCCTGAGTCGCACCCCATGCGGGTGCGTGGATTGAAATCTTATGCTTAACCCCATTGATTACTGGTGTGATGTCGCACCCCATGCGGGTGCGTGGATTGAAATTCTGCGATTTACCTCTGTCCCGACTTCAAACACTCGCGTCGCACCCCATGCGGGTGCGTGGATTGAAATCCAAATGGCTCTGCGCGGCAATTCTTGGCTGTCGTCGCACCCCATGCGGGTGCGTGGATTGAAATGCAACGAGAAACCGGAGAATTAATTGGCCTTGGACGGTCGCACCCCATGCGGGTGCGTGGATTGAAATGAATGTCTTGCATCAAAAACCAGACAGAACCGCGTCGCACCCCATGCGGGTGCGTGGATTGAAATTAATCAAACTTATATTCAAGGGCTTGAGCGAAGGCTGTCGCACCCCATGCGGGTGCGTGGATTGAAATGATGTACAGTACCAAGGTGTCGTCACCCGAAGCGCGTCGCACCCCATGCGGGTGCGTGGATTGAAATGAACGGCAAACTTACTATTAAATCGCAGTACGGGTCGCACCCCATGCGGGTGCGTGGATTGAAATTATGCGCCCCTCCGCTCTCTTCAAAATGGCGTTCAAGTCGCACCCCATGCGGGTGCGTGGATTGAAATTGCTCTCTATCATGCTTTGCCGCAATCACTGCATGCGTCGCACCCCATGCGGGTGCGTGGATTGAAATAAAAACACGATTCCGCAGATCAAGCCGATCAGGAAGTCGCACCCCATGCGGGTGCGTGGATTGAAATAATGCCAGGCGATATGACACCATGAAATTATTTGTCGCACCCCATGCGGGTGCGTGGATTGAAATGTCTTGATCCGGCACGTTAGCCGCCTCCTTATTCGTCGCACCCCATGCGGGTGCGTGGATTGAAATTCGACCGGATAGGAGGCGTTTGATATGGCACTAAGTCGCACCCCATGCGGGTGCGTGGATTGAAATGCGTAATCGCCTACGATGAAAACGTGTATCTGACGGTCGCACCCCATGCGGGTGCGTGGATTGAAATGAATTGGTCGTAATGGGAGGTATGTAACGTGGATAAACGTCGCACCCCATGCGGGTGCGTGGATTGAAATATCGTGGGCATGATCCGGCGGTGCGCCGGATAAGTCGCACCCCATGCGGGTGCGTGGATTGAAATTTTGCTTATGAACACTTATAAACACACTAAAAAAGGTCGCACCCCATGCGGGTGCGTGGATTGAAATTCATACCTGTTCATTTTTTCCTGCATTACCCTGGTCGCACCCCATGCGGGTGCGTGGATTGAAATATCATCCCCGGTCCGGATTAGAGGTTGCACATCGTCGCACCCCATGCGGGTGCGTGGATTGAAATCCTGCACCTCTAAAATCATAGTGCGTTCGCTATCCGTGTCGCACCCCATGCGGGTGCGTGGATTGAAATAGATTGCCCAGGCCGATTATAACTATCAAAGTAGGTCGCACCCCATGCGGGTGCGTGGATTGAAATTTGTAAAAGATTCATAAATTTACATAACTCATAGCGGTCGCACCCCATGCGGGTGCGTGGATTGAAATCCAAAATGGATGCAGCGATAACCCAAACAGTAGCAGGTCGCACCCCATGCGGGTGCGTGGATTGAAATGAAATTGAATTCCGGATGCAGAATATAGCCCGCCGGTCGCACCCCATGCGGGTGCGTGGATTGAAATAGGCTGAACAAAGGTACCGGATTAATCGGCTCACGTCGCACCCCATGCGGTTTCTCGATATTGGAAGGCGAGAATATTAACAGGTACCGGATTAATCGGCTCACGTCGCACCCCATGCGGGTGCGTGGATTGAAATTCGGAGCCACCTAAAATGTTGGCAAGTGAAATAGGTCGCACCCCATGCGGGTGCGTGGATTGAAATCTCCTTGGTTTTGAATGTTCCAAGCCTGGTTAAGTCGCACCCCATGCGGGTGCGTGGATTGAAATTGTTATAAATAGACAACCCTACACCAATATTCATGTCGCACCCCATGCGGGTGCGTGGATTGAAATTATAACAGAGAGGATTACGATAAAGCCAAAACTGTCGCACCCCATGCGGGTGCGTGGATTGAAATAGCATCCCCTGGGACATACAAAAGCAATTGTCTGTTGTCGCACCCCATGCGGGTGCGTGGATTGAAATCAGTAGGTTATGTGTAAAAAAAGCGTGAACGGCAGTCGCACCCCATGCGGGTGCGTGGATTGAAATGTTGCCGCCTCGCACAGCGCCAGATCCTCCGCGTCGCACCCCATGCGGGTGCGTGGATTGAAATCAAAAACAGTCATTCGGGTTGTATGATATGGGTGCACGTCGCACCCCATGCGGGTGCGTGGATTGAAATTTGCGCGAGTACGGATACACGGTTACACAGTCCAGTCGCACCCCATGCGGGTGCGTGGATTGAAATACAACAGCCGAGATAGCATTGAACACTGTAGTGGTCGCACCCCATGCGGGTGCGTGGATTGAAATTTTGCTCTGATAATCGGGAGCAGCTCCCCCTGTGTCGCACCCCATGCGGGTGCGTGGATTGAAATTCAAAAGTATCTGGGAACGCAAACAAGCACTAAAGAGTCGCACCCCATGCGGGTGCGTGGATTGAAATGACTCGATGGCGGCAAGCCGCAAAACCAAAGGAGGTCGCACCCCATGCGGGTGCGTGGATTGAAATGGCAGGCAGCTCAATACCTGGGTGCTCCCCGTGGCGAGTCGCACCCCACGCGGGTGCGTGGATTGAAATTGCAAAGTATCAACCTATGCTGGATGAGGTTACAGTCGCACCCCACGCGGGTGCGTGGATTGAAATTTCGGAGATTTCACATCGCGAATCGGAGAGAAAGTCGCACCCCAAGCGGGTGCGTGGATTGAAATTAGGATCACTAAATTATTATCAGTGGCGTCATGTCCGTCGCACCCCAAGCGGGTGCGTGGATTGAAATGTGAAAAAAGCCAAAGCCGCTCAATGGTGTAGGTCGTCGCACCCCACGCAGGTGCGTGGATTGAAATATAGACAAGAGCATCCTCGTCCCCTTCTTCCACGTCGCACCCCACGCGGGTGCGTGGATTGAAATCGATCTGGAGTGCTACGATAAAAATGCAGTCGAAAAACACCCTCGTATGAAATAAAATGAAAGTTGACGAGGGGATGAGAAGCAATGAACCGGTACGACAAAGCATTCAAAGAAGAAGCGGTAAGATGAAGTGATGAAATTGGACCAAAGAAAGCCGCTGAGC
>NZ_JBISEO010000040.1:0-1280 GCF_044383795.1 Paenibacillus sp. JSM ZJ436 | reverse complement strand
TATAATGCTCCCATACCTTGAGACACGGGAGGGAAAAAAATAAGTTATAATGAAGCCATGGAAAAACGGAACCGATATACCGCAGAGTTTAAGACAAAAGTCGTGCTGGAAGTGCTTCGAGAGGAGCAGACAGTGAATGAAATTGCCGCTAAATATGAGCTTAGCCCCGTGATGATTAGCCGATGGAAATCAGAGTTTTTAGAGCGCGCCAACACGGTGTTCGAGAAGAAGGCCAGTGAAGTCGACAAAATGAAAAAGGAGTATGAAAGTAAGCAAGAACATCTGGAACAGCTGGTTGGCCAACTCACAGTGGAGGTCGACTGGCTCAAAAAAAAATCTGGCCTTAAATGAGCCTCTAGAAGCTCGTAAAGGTATGGTCGAGCGAGGCAACGCTGAAATCAATATCAAACGTCAGGCAGCCCTTCTAAGTATCAACAGAACCAGCGTATACCGTCCTGAAAAGGAGCATTGTGAGAGCGAAGTCAATGTGCAAATCATGCATCGGATCGATGAGATCTACACGAAACACCCTTACTTCGGCTACCGTCGAATGACCTGGTTCCTTCGAGATCTAGGCTATGAAGTGAATCGCAAGCGTGTACGCCGTCTTATGCAGCTTATGGGTCTAGAGGCCATCTATCCAAAGCCGAACCTGAGCAAGCGCCTGCATGCCAAGTATATCCGTCCTTACCTGCTTCAAGGCTTAACGATCGACCGCCCGAATCAGGTTTGGGGAATCGATATTACCTACATCCGGATGGGCAATGGATTTATGTACCTATTCAACATTATCGATTGGTACAGCCGAAAAATCATCGATTACGAACTATCCAACACGCTCGAAAAGGGATTTGTTTTGAGGTGCCTCAAACGTGCATTCAGCCATTGCAAACCTAAGATTATGAACAGCGACCAGGGCTCCCATTTTACCAACGCTGACTATCTTGAGCTGCTTGAAAAAGCAGAAGTAAAGATCTCCATGGATGGCAAGGGCCGGGCAACAGACAACAGCCGGACAGAACGATATTTCCGCTCCCTTAAGTATGAATGCATCTTTCTCAATGAATTCGAAAACCCTCGCGCGCTGCGCAAAGGGATAGCTCGTTATGTCCATTTTTACAACCATGAACGGCCTCATGCATCTCTAGAAGGAGCCAAGCCGGCTCAATTCTATACGCATTCTGTTGAACAAATCGCGTCTTAAATCACAAGATCTCACAAGACAAGGAGGATTAACTTATTTCTCGGAAATTCATGTCTTGACAATGGGGGGCATTACA
>NZ_JBISEO010000022.1:0-48428 GCF_044383795.1 Paenibacillus sp. JSM ZJ436 | reverse complement strand
CAGATCCTGCTTCAATTATCCGTCTTTTATCCTGAACGGATTGGCCAGCATCTGCCTTAAAGAGCATCTTCTTCTCTTAACAGGGGAACTCTTGATTTAGAGTTTACACAAACTTATTGACAGACCCGCTTGTTCCTGGTTTTAATCCCTTAACATATGTGCCAAATTCAATAACGATTGCATTCTGCGGATTATTAAGCATGAAGACAGCACCGTTAACATTGTAAACTTCACCTACGCGCAGAATCAAATTTTGGTTTGCATAAGGAGAAACGGAGTCGGTACTAACAGGGGAAGCACTCGCACTAATAGAGCCGAATATCATTGACACTCCCAACAATGTACCAATAGTTAAAGATTTGATTCTCACAAATTGAATCCCTACCTAAATTTGGTATATATTTACAACAACATATTATGGGGATAGCCTCCTGAGTATTGAGTATTGTTCTCTTACTGGGATTTCTTGTTTATTTCTGTAGAAATATGTTTAAATGGAAGAAAGCCCAAATGGTAGTTTCTCTTCTACTATAAAGTAGGCTCTTCGCTCTACTTCGTGGGAAGCATGCAGAATGTTAGTTTCATAACCCCTTCGGATTTCAGGAATCTGGAAACGTTCATACCACGTCAGAAATATCAGGTACTAGAAAGTGATTTTCTTCTGCTTCACGGCGACAAAGAAAAAATCCCTGTTCCAGCGGTGGAAGCGTGGGGCAGATATACATCCCGCTCTTATCGAATTGAGGTGTTCTCCGGTGGGCATTTCTTCATAAACGATTATACTGAGCAGATAACCAACACGATAAAGGATGCATTAGCTTGTATTGGTAGGTAGCGGTGGAACAAGCTTTCTAAGCTTGAAGAGTTAAAAATGCGGTGTACTGGTTCTGGACTTTAATTCTAAGCTGATTGGGATGTAAAATATTCTAGAAAGGGAGGTAGTTAGTATTAAGTTAGATCATTTATCTAAAGCAATTAAGAAGGATAAAATTTCAAGCTGTATTATATATAAAGATGACTTTACTGTCTTTGAGTATTATAGGAATCGAAAAATAAAGGACAAGCAGCATAAGGTGTATTCTATAACAAAAAGCATTATTTCTGCACTGTGTGGAATTGCAATTCAGCAGGGGTATGTTGAAAGTGAAAATGTTTCCGTCTCGAACTTTTTTTCAGATATTGAGGATTCAAAGAAAGATATTAAGATTAAGCACTTACTGATGATGGCTTCGGGGTTGAGCTGGCCAGGTAATGAAGCTATGATGTCAACAAAAAATTGGGTGAAATTCATTTTAGAACAACCCGTTGAATTAGAACCGGGAGTAGAAATGAAATATAGTTGTGGTAATTCCCATTTGGTAAGCGCTATCTTGCAGCAAACTACGAAAATGGATACTGTATCTTTTGCGACTAAATATTTGTTTTCACCTTTAGGAATTAAAGATTATCATTGGCATCGAGATGCGCAAGGGATTCCAATAGGTGGCTTTAGTATGACAATGAAGATAGAAGATATGCTGAAATTCGGGATATTGTATTTAAATCAAGGAAAGTGGAAAGGCAAACAACTTATTCCTGCAGAGTGGATTAAAGAATCAACGGATAGTAAGATCATTCTATCAGAAGACATTTCATATGGGTATCATTGGTGGATATTGAACAAAGACGACGAAAAGAGAAAAACATACTACGCAATGGGGATGAGAGGACAATATATTTTTGTTAATGAAGAAAATCGTTTAGTTACTGTTATTACAAGTAGTATGGAAGAGGATGCTTCAAGTCCAATTGAGTATTTTCGGAATTATATTTTGTGTTAATGGATCCCTTATTATTGGAGGCCAGTCATCGCAAAGGATAAGAATAGGAATGTGGAAATGGAATAACGTTACCTTTATTGTCTCAAGCCTGACATTAAGGCATCAGCAGCTGCAAGAGCATTTGTTGACTCGGGTCTGTCAATATGTTTGTGTAAACTCCAAATCAAGAGTACCCCCTGTTAAGAGAAGGTGGCTCTTTAAGGCAAGTGCTGACCAATCCGTTCAGGATAAAACACGGATCGTTGAAGCAGGTCTGGCCCCAGTTTTGGACACGACCTGTCCACTTGCGGGTAACATCGACCGTCACTAAATAGAGCATGTTGAGAAGAGATTCATCCGTAGAGAAGATGCTTTTCCCTTTCGTCACTTTACGGAGTTGGCGGTGGTAGCTCTCAATCATATTGGTCGTATAAATAAGCTTGCGAAGCTCAGGCGGGTACTTAAAGAACGTGGCAAGTTCTCCCCAATTATTGCGCCATGAACGGATAATAAATGGGTACTTGGTTCCCCAGATCTCCTCAAACCGGTCCAACTCCAGCAGAGCCATCTCCTCCGTCGTCGCCTTGTAGATCGGTTTTAAATCCGAGGTCACCTTCTTGAGATCTTTATAGGATACATAACGGGTGGAGTTGCGGATTGGGTGAATGATACATTTTTGGATTTCCGTGCTGGGATAGCAAGCTGAAATCGCTTGTGAGAAGCCTGTAAGGTTATCTACACAAGTAATGAGAATGTCCTGAACGCCGCGATTTTTCAATTCATTGAGCACACTGAGCCAGAACTTTGCAGACTCATTCTCACCAATCCACATGCCCAGGACGTCTTTGTTTCCATCGTCTGCCATTCTTTCACGAGAGGGATAATCTTGTTGGTCACGTTAGAGATGAAGGTCGGAGAGACATCGAGGCCGTATAGCTGCTGAGCATTATATCTCGCCTTCTCAAGATCAGTCCTCATCGGCCATATCTACGATTCAAGACACTGAATCACAACTACCATTTTCAAAATCAGTAGAGTCTACTGAGCCCGTAACTGGCACTCCTAAGAAACCATCTAGTTCTGTTAAGGACAACCCTTCAAGCACAGAAAATTTTTGTTACGATGAAGCAACACAAAAAACTCAACGAACAAATACATCAATTGAACCACTGAGAACATGTACTGGTACGAGTGGTACAGTGCGTATAGTATACACCGCTGGAGATCAATGGGACGATGGAACAATGCTTTGGTCGGTAAATCCTGGTCTAAGTTTCTTCTATTATTTTAACGGGAATATTGAGATCACAAATGCAAACACCGGCGCATACGTGAGCAACTGAGACATTTCCGCTTCGAACTTTGCTGGGATAACTAGTAGTGATACCTTCAATCCTAATTTGAGACCAAGTAGATATGAAGCATTAATAACAGGTTGGTGCTTTGATACGAATGGTACTATATCCCGAGTGTTGCCTGACTGTGATATCACCTTCACTGTATACTAAAGAAAAAGCATTCTGCTTTACAGCAGAATGCTTTTTCTTTTATCCATCTAAATCAAAATCAACATTCACTACTTCAAAGAACTTTTTTAATCCATTGTTGGGCCAAGTAAAGCCTATGCCTGTACGTTCTAAATGTTCTGATTTTTCAGGATCAAATATTTCAAATGCTTGGAGGTCACTGCATTCAAATACTCTTCCATTTATTATAAATTCTTCTATACTTGAAAAAGGACGTGGCAACAACCTGAAAGAATGAACATATCCTTTTTTATGAGGCGTAGGCTCAAAATAAACATATAAGTATTCTTCGTCTTTTCGATATTTAAACCCATTGTACTCCTTAACCGTCCTCAACTTTCACAACTCCTTTCGTTTCGATTCGATAGTTTCGATGTTAGCGATTAACTAGCGAGGGCTCGAATCTGATTTTTTCTACGCTGTTTCCTCAAAGTTACGACCAACAAAGCAACAAAAATTAACACAAAAAGTCCTAACTCAGAAAACGGAACTGAATCCACAATCATCACCACTTTCCCTATATTTATTATAATGCTCCCATAGATCCTCTTCCATGAAAGCTTCGTAAGCCGAGCGCCATCCGAGGTGTGACGGAAACCTCGTCCTACCTTACACGGCATGAACATCTACTTACCTAGTGTCTGCACGCTCTATTTCCCATTGTAGACGCTAAGGTAGGTATTCTATGCCCGTTTCCCGATCCAAACCATGCCAGGATTTGAATTTAACGCTTTCAAGTCAAGAGAAAATTAATTACAGGGCGGTGTGGTTTTGTAGGTAGATCACATAGCTGCCGAGCGAACCGAGGGGGGCAACCTGGTTTTGGTTGTCCACACCCTGAGACTTCACTCCAAACCAGCACCTACAGCCAAAGGAGTTGAAGTAATGAATATTAATGCGAGCAAACCAGATGTAGCAGCGACACCATTCACTGCAGCTTCAATTCGGGATGCAGTGGAATTGTTTTTCGCTTCCTGCCAAGCTACCCGAACCAATTCAGTTGCTTTGTTCAATTCTAGTTTTTATAGTAGTATGGATGTAAGACGATGATTCCTGCGCTGCAGGGATCATTTTTTATATTTACGGTACAGGCACGAGCAGGAAGATGCCTATGCACAATTAACATAAATATATTCTGCGATAGCAGAACCAACCTCGCCTGCTACAACGGCCAATGCAAAGAGGTGTTCTCCTCGGAGAGTGTCCATAATCGTTCTGCCATTTCGTGATCTAGGGCAAACGTCTCTAGCGAGCATTCACCGACCGGACCAACCATCTCAAACCTTGTCGGGCCATAATATTTGGCTTGCTCCAGTCCGTCTTCCGTTGCGCACATCACCTCAGGCCAAGCTCCTTTTTCTGCAGATTGGGCAAAAATAGATAGTACGGACCAAAGTGATTTCTGAAAGGTGCCGGCCGTATCCTGTAATAAATTTGTACGTGAGGCTCCTGGGTGACAAACATATACCTTGACATGCTTACCTGAAGCCTGAATTCGGCGCTGCAACTCGTAGGCAAACATCATTTGCGCCAGCTTGCTTTGAGCGTAGGAAGCCCAGGGAGAGTAATTTCTATCAAAATTGAGGTCTTCGAACAAAATCCTCTTTTCGCCCATCTTATAGCCATTGCTGCCTACGACAACAATTCGTCCCTCGGATTGTTCAATGCGTTCAAATAGCAAGCCGCATAACAGGAAGTGAGCAAAATGATTAACACCAAGCTGGCTTTCAAAACCATCCACAGTAAGCTCTTGTTTAGCGACTTGTGCAATAGCGGCGTTACAGATCAGAGCGTCGATGTGTGGGACCCTCTTCATGACCTCTGCAGCGGCTTTCCGCACAGAGTCTTGCACCGCCAAGTCCATCTGTATCAACGTCACATCAGCATGCTTGCCGAACTCCTGCTTTAAGGAGGTAATGATCTCCTTCGATTTTTTTGCATTCCTGTTCAGCATGACGACCTTTGCACCCTTGGAAAGAAACAATCGCGTTGCTTCGAGTCCCGTACCGCTGGAAGCGCCGGTGATGACATAGGTTTTCCCTGCCAGTGATCCTATCCGATCTGGTGTCCAGCCTTGAGCTCCAAATCGTTGTTTGTTCCCTTTTATATGATTGGCCATGAGATAAGCTCCTTTATTTGTGTCTGTTCTAAACTGATTATAAATCTCATAGAAGGACAGAACCAGGCGTATTTATCTTAAAAATATGCCTGATTGTATCAGGAGTATAATATTTAAGGGTGTAGCATGTTATACTTTTCTTATGGAAAAACAACAAATTAAGCAGCTTATTGATGAGAAAATGACGGAAAATGGCATGATGGAAACAGGGATCAAAGGGGTGCAGCTCTTCCGGGTCAGCACTCCGCTTCGCTGTGCTCCTGCGGTGTACAAGCCCACAGTGGTAGCCATCGTAAGCGGAGCTAAAGAAGCGATATTGGATGGGAAATCTCATGTGTACGACAGCAGTCAATATATGTGCTGCTCCATGTCGATGCCTGTGGAGGCAGGAACACCGACGGCTTCCCAGGACAATCCTCTGCTGGGCGTCTATATCTCTTTGAACACTAAAGTGATGACTGAACTAGCTATCCAAATGGAAAGCGTCTCGGCTGCAATTGGAACAACGAAAGGCGACCCTGTTCCGCAAGGCTTGACACTGGCGCATTGGGATGATGCATTTACTGAAGCCTTATTCCGTTTGCTGCAGTTGGGCGGCAGCTCTGCAGATACAGCCGTGCTTGGTGACAGCAGACTTCGGGAGCTATACTACACTGTGTTGAAGGGAGAGGCAGGAGAATCTGTCATGCGAGCCTTCGGAATCGGTAATGAAATTTCCCGCTCTATTGCGTATCTATCCGCCCACTTGGACCAAAGTTTCACCATTGATCATATGGCCGCACAGGTAGGGATGAGCCGGGCTGTATACCACCGTAAATTCAAGCAAGCGACTACGATGTCGCCCATCCAGTTTGTGAAGTCTATGCGTCTAAACCATGCGGCTATGAAGATGGCTGGAGGGATGAATGTCAACGATGCTGCTATGGAGGTAGGGTATGTCAGTTCCTCGCAGTTTAGCCGGGAATTCAAGCGCATGTATGGCCAGTCTCCTAAACAGTGGAGTCACTCCAAACAGCTCCCTTCGGAAATGATGAGACGGACGGCTCATTTTTTTGACCAGCTTCAGCGATCGTCCTGGTAAACTTCAATCCATCCAGCCACAAAAAACCAAACTTCCCTAGAGGAGCAGTGTTATACATATATAAGCTTTGAAAAAGGGGAATGGGAGGCAGGACGATGGAGCACAAAAGCAGCTCGAGAGTTTTAAAAGGGATTTTATTGTGTCTGATTGTGATTGCATTTAAGCCGTACCCGTCAGCTCCGAGTCATTCGAGTTATACGGTTCAGGGGCATGAGGGAAGTGAGGCCGTCGTGCAGCTGGCTGAGAACAGAATCGCTGTGGTGGATACAAGCCTGAATTCCGCCTTAAGAGGCGAAATTATGGTTTTTGAGTTTAATGTGGATTTAAAGATCTTTGAGCCTATTGGAAGATATAATTATATGGACTTTTTTTGGAATCCTGATAAATACAACTTTTAATAGTCTATGAAATGAATGGGGCTATATAATGAGGGAGAGAAATGTTTAAATGTGACGCAATCATCGACAGCAGCTAAAGGAGGCAGCTATGACTTTAAAAACAGCAATCATTGGTACCGGCTGGTTTAGTAAAACACACGGAGATATTTTGACCCGGATGGACGGGGTGGAGGTAGCGGCGTTCGTAGGCACCAGCATGGAGAAAGCGGAGAAAGCCGCCGGCCGATATGCATCCGCCGCAGCTTATGATCATGTAGAGCAGATGCTCGATGCTGTAAAGCCGGATGCCGTATATATTTGTGTGCCGCCGTTTGCCCATGGGTACATTGAGCATCAGCTCATCCGCCGTGGTATTCCGTTCCTGGTTGAGAAGCCGCTCGCTGCAGAGCTGGAAACGCCGCGCCAGATTGCGCACGAGGTAAGCCAGACAGGATTAATCACTTCTGTTGGATATCATTTCCGGTACACGGATGCAGCAGCACGGGCAGCGGAGCTGCTTCGGCACCGGAAAGCCGGCATGGCGCTGGGCTACTGGATGGGCGATATGCCGCAGGTATATTGGTGGAGAAAGCAGGATGGCTCGGGAGGACAGTTTATAGAGCAGACGACACATATTGTGGATCTGCTGCGCTGCCTCATGGGAGAGGTGGACGAAGTGTATGCTGCGTTTGCCCAGCGGGCGATACAGGAGCAGTATGAGGATGTAACGGTGCATGATGTAGGCACTGTAACCATGAAGCTGCGCAGCGGCGCGGTTGCGACAATCTCCAACACCTGTATCCTGCCGGAGACAGAGCGTGTGGGCCTGACGATCTATACGGAGCAGGGCAGCCTGGAGCTGCAGCACAATCAGCTTCGAGTGCGAGAGCTGGGAGAGTGGGTAGAGTATCCTAACACAGGCAATCCGTACGAACGTGAGAATGATGCCTTTATTCATGCCGTACGAACAGGCGATGCTTCGCGGATCTTGTCTTCGTATGAAGACGCCTTGAAAACCATGGCCATCACCGATGCGGCTCTGCGCTCGGCTCACACCGGCAATTCGATAAAGCTATAACCTGCAGCGCAGCTTCCTTCGGGAAGGCTGCGCTATGTTGGTTTATTGAGCCTTTCAGCAGCAGGTGTGCTGTGTACAGGTTCGCGGGAGTCCTCCTCCAAATTGATGCGGAGCACTCCTGCCAGGCGCCGTTCGAGATCGGCCTTGACGAAGTCCCACTGCAGCTCCATCTGATGACGGTATCCCCGGCAAAGATAAGAAACGTGAAGGGAGTGCTCCCGCCGTCGAGTGTGAATAATTGCAATGCTGCGGGAGCGGCTCTCGTGCTTGAGCAGGCTCAAGCGTGTCATGATCGAGCTCTGAATCTCCTTCACGCGCTGCACGTACAGCCTGGTCAGGCCAGAGCCTTCCATGCCGGCAAGATCCCGTTCCAGAACGTCCAGCAAGACAGGCAAGACAGCAGATTCCTTGACCAGCAGCAGCTCTTCCTGCGTCTGCAGCGGTGACTGCTTCATCTCCTTATCCCCTCCTGTCCGTTCTGCACGATTTGTACATATTATATACCGAACATAGGTTCTCTATGCAAGTGGGAATTCTGCCTAATCACAGCCTAATGATGATGGCCGCCAGCAGAGTTTTCTATTACGGGTGCGGCAGTATCCTGCTCCAGCTGAATCAGCCGGGTGACTGCGGCTTCCCCGATCGCAAAGCGCTGCGTCAGGGTAGACTCCAGCGAACCGGAGGATATTCGGGAGCGTACCTGATACAAGCCATCACGGTCCGGATTAAAGGAAACGGTATATCGTCCGGCATCGGCGGAAACTGCTGGAATGGAGAGGATCGAGTCCGGCTCGTCCTCTAGCCAGAACTCAAAGGTGACCAGAGCACCTGGCAGGGGGGCGCCCCCGGCTTCAACCTTTACTTCAAAAGAATGGTCCTGGCCCTGAACCAGCTCCGCCGGCAGCTGCAGATCTGCATTGAGATGTGGAAGCAGGCCGCCTGCACCCGCAGAGGGGCTGACGGTGCATCCGCTTAGCAGCAGGATAAGCAGCAAGGGAAGCGCAGCGGTCTTGAACCACAGCGAGGGATGAGGCGATAATGACAATTTCATAGAAATCTCCTTTTTACGTTATTCGTTTAAGCTGAGAACCAGTGCTTTAATGAAGGAATGCGCCGAATGATGAGCAGATCCAGAAGCAGGACGATGATCAGAGAAAGTCCGACGAGCGGCATCAGGAGGCCCAGAAGCATCATGATCAGCAGCAGGACCCGGGTTGTTCGGCGGTCCTCCGGCCTGCCCGGTGCCCCAAGCCTGCCCTGCGGCTTGCGTTTACGCCACATGACGTAAGAGCTGACAGCAATCAGTACAATTCCGATGCAGGTTATAAGGCCGAGCAGCTGGTTCACCCAGCCGAACAACCGGCCCTCATGCAAGGCGATGCCGAGCGTAATGGCCTTGCCCAGAATTCCGTAATCCGCAAACCGAACATCCGTCAGCACCGCACCACTGTATTGATCTATATGCAGGGTGGCATTATGCACGGGCCTGGTGTGGGCAGAGGATATGGTATAGACACCAGTCTCGCCTTGAGGGAGAGAAATCGTATACGGCAGCTCGATACGCTGCTTGTCGGCGATGTCTCGCACCTCCTGTAACGCCAGCGGAAGGTAGCGGCCCGCCGCTGATGCAGGAACGGGCAAGTTCTCTGTGGCCCAGGGAACATGCTCGGCAATCTCTTTTGTAACTGTGACCGATTCCGGCTTCCCCATAAAGCTGAAGGCATAGGGCGGATAGCTGGTATGAGTCGCATTCGCAAGCTTGCTGATTTGACCGCCCAGCACGCCGGACCAGGGAAGGCCGGTTGCTATCAGGATCAGCATACATATCGAGAGCCAAAAGGCGGGCACAGCGTGAAGATCACGCCAGAACCTGCGGCTTCCCGGCTTGCTCAGTCTCGGAAGAAGGGTGCCCCACACGGCTGATTTGCTTCGCGGCCACCATAAATACAAGCCGGTAATGACCAGGATTACGGCCCAGCAGGCGGCGAGCTCGACCAGCCGGTTTGCCCAGGTGCCGCCGATGAGAAGCTGGCTGTGCAGCTTTTTGAAGTAGCTGGTGAAGGTCTTGTCATTGTCCAGAATGCCGGTAATCTCGGCTGTGTATGGATTGGCATACATCGTGGACATCGTACCGCTGCGGATTGCGCTCATCTTGACAGCGGCTTTGCTGTCATCAGAAAAGGTGAACGAGGTTATGGCGGTGCCGGGATACTCCCGCTTCACGTAGTCCAGCAACTCATCCGCAGAAAGCCTTGGGGTCGCAGGCTGCTGAACCTGAAGCAGGTCCCTGTATAGATAGCCTTCAATCTGGGGCTTGAACAAGTATACAGCTCCGCTAAATGCGAGAATGACGAGAAACGGAGCGATAAGAATGCCGGCGTAAAAATGCCATCTCCAGACCGCCTGGTACAAATAAGGCGTCCGCTTGGCAGCGGAAGAGGCAACGCTTTTAGAAGCAGGTGAAGAGGAGGAGGGCGGGGTGTTATATTCCATTCGTTTCATGGGGTTAGCTCCTTTATAAGTTCGTACACATCGTAGTTACAATGATCCATGATAAGGGAGCTCTTGAAAGGAAGCTATAGCTCTTTAGAGTTAATCGTGCAGGATTTTATGTCCGCGTTATGAGCAGATGCTTTTGGATGATAATGAATATTTGTGATTGTTTTTGAATGAATTTGTGGTAGAATAACAGTGTGGAGGCGATGAAAAATGCTGACCGAGGAACGATATCGAATAATAATACAGCGCTTACAAGAGAGCGAAGTCGTAAAGCTCCAAGAGCTTGTCACTTTGCTAGAGGCCTCGGAATCCACGATTCGCCGCGATTTGGTGGATCTGGAGGAGCGCGGGCTGCTGAAGCGGATTCATGGTGGAGCTTCTCTTCCAGGACATAAGCTTCCGGAGCAGGGTCTGGAGGAGAAATCATCCAGAAACATTCATGAGAAGAGTAAGATTGCTTCCCTTGCGGCGATGCAAGTGAAGGATGGGGAATATATTTACATTGATGCCGGAACGACGACGCTGGCGATGATTCCGTTGATCTCCGCGCGCGGGGTCACGGTGGTGACCAACGGTCTGTCCCATATCGAGGCTTTGGCTGACCAGCAGATCGACAGTTATTTACTCGGGGGAAAAATGAAAACAAGGACCCGGGCAGTCATTGGCAGCATTGCGCTTCAAAACATGGAGCATTTTCGCTTTGACCGCTGCTTTCTGGGCACGAACGGGGCCGATGTTCAAATGGGATACACGACGCCCGATCCGGAGGAGGCGCTGATTAAACGCCGGGCACATCAGCTGTCGAGTGCAAGCTATGTGCTGGCCGATGCCAGCAAGTTTGGAGAGGTGTCTTTTGCCAAGGTGCTGGAGGTGCAGGATGCGGCACTGATTACGGACCGGATGCCGGAGGCCTGGCGCGAATCCTTCGCCAACAAAACTAAAATAATCGAGGGATCACAATGATATATACAATCACGCTAAACCCTTCTATTGACTATGTGGTAGAGCTGGAGGAGCTTGCACTTGGCGGGTTGAACCGAATGAAGCGGGATATGAAATATCCCGGCGGCAAGGGGATTAACGTGTCCCGAATTTTGAATGAGCTTGAAGCGGACAATGTCGCAATGGGCTTTGTAGGCGGATTCACCGGACAATTTATAGAGGAACGGCTGAAGGAGCATCGTATGGAGTCCAATTTCGTTCATATTCGTAAGGATACCCGGATCAACATCAAGCTGAAGCACGGAGAAGAAACAGAGATTAACGGTCAGGGGCCGGTCATTGAGCCTGCTGAAGCAGAAGAGCTGTTGACAAGGCTGGCAGCCAGCCTCCGGCAGGGAGACATTGTAGTTCTGTCCGGCAGCGTTCCTCCTTCGCTGGGCGAGGGGTATTACAACCGATGCATCCAGATTTGCAAGGAGCAGGGCGCAGAATTCGTCATCGATACGACGGGAGCGGCACTGCTTGAAGCGCTGCCCTCCAGGCCGCTGGTCATCAAGCCAAACCATCACGAGCTCGCAGAACTGTTTCAGGCCGAGATTCGTACCCGAGATGAGCTGATTAGCTATGGAAGACGGCTGCTTGGCATGGGCGCACAGCATGTGTTGATATCTATGGCTGGAGAAGGAGCTCTGCTGCTTCGTGAAGAGCAGGTGTACCATGCCAGCGTCCCTCCCGGACAGGTGAAAAATTCCGTCGGTGCCGGAGATTCCATGATCGGCGGCTTTGTGGGCACGTATGCGCGAACAGGAAATGCGGTGGAAGCGTTCAAGATGGGTACGGCCTGCGGCAGTGCTACGGCATTTGCAGATGACCTGGCTGATCAGGAGCACATTCAGCAACTATATGCCAAAGTACAGCTTCAAGAGCTGTAATCATAATCCTTAAGGAGTGACGACAATGAGAATTACAGATTTGATGATCAAGGAAACGATGATCATGGATTTGCAGGCCGTGACCAAGGACGCTGCTATAGATGAAATGATTAATAGTCTTGCCGCTAGCGGCCGCATCCATGATCCCGTGCTGTTTAAGGAAATGATCTGGAAGCGCGAGGGTGAATCGAGCACGGGCATTGGCGGAGGTATCGGGATGCCGCACGCCAAAACCTCGGCCGTCAAGGAGCCGACCGTCGTGTTTGCCAAGAGCCGCAAGGGTGTGGATTTTGAATCGCTGGATGGCGAGCCGGCGTATCTGTTTTTTATGATTGCGGCACCTGAAGGCGCTGGCAGCATGCATATGAAGACGCTTGCAGCGCTGTCCCGCCTGCTGATTGATGCCGATTTCATCCAGAAGCTGATGGATACGGAAACCCCGGAGAAGGTCACCGCCTTGTTTGATGTGAGACAAGACGAGGAAGAAGAGCAGAAACGCAGAAAAGAAGCTGCCAAGCCGGTGAAGGCGGCGCAGCAGCATGACCCTTCACCGGCTGCAGCGCTCAGCAGTGGGGAGAAGCCGTTCATTGTAGCGGTTACCGCCTGTCCGACCGGCATAGCTCATACCTTTATGGCAGAGGATGCACTGAAGAAGACCGCTCAAAGAATGGGCGTTGATATTCGAGTAGAAACGAACGGCTCGGAAGGGGCCAATCAGGTTCTGACGGAGGAGGAAATCCACCGGGCGGCCGGGGTTATTGTCGCTGCTGACAAGAATGTAGACATGGCCCGCTTCAATGGCAAGCCTGTGCTTCAGCGCCCTGTCAGTGACGGCATCCGGAAATCCGAGGAGCTGATCACCAAGGCTGTCGCTGGTGATGCACCGATTTATCGCAGCGAAGGCGTAGCTGCAGGGGCTTCCCGTTCTGGCTCGGATGCGCAGCAGGAAAACGTGAAGGGCGGCGGCAGAGGCATCGGCAGTAAGATCTATAAGGATCTGATGAACGGCATCTCTCATATGCTTCCTTTCGTGGTTGGCGGTGGCATTCTGCTCGCCATTTCCTTCCTGTTCGAGCAGCTGGCTGGCACAGAGCATCCCACTGTCCAGCTCCTGCAAACCATCGGCGGCGGCGGAGGAGCCTTTCACTTCCTCATTCCTGTGCTCGCCGGATTTATCGCGCTCAGTATTGGTGATCGTCCTGCTCTGATGCCGGGTATGGTCGGCGGTTTCCTGGCCCTGAATGCCAACTCCGGATTTCTCGGCGGTTTGGCGGCAGGCTTTCTGGCCGGATATGTCGTTCTCTTCCTGCGCCGGGGCCTGAAGGGGCTGCCGAAAGCGCTGGAGGGCTTGAAGCCGATCTTGCTGTATCCGGTGCTGGGACTGCTGATTACGGGCACGATCATGTACTATCTATTTGGACCGTTCTTCAGCTGGATCAACACGGGGCTGATTGATTTTCTGAACAATTTGGGCACCGGTAACGCGATTATCCTGGGTCTGGTGCTGGGCGGCATGATGGCGATTGACATGGGTGGGCCATTTAACAAAGCGGCATATACCTTTGCGATCGGGGTCTTTACCTCGAGCGGCAATACAGACGGCGCCTGGATGGCGGCGGTGATGGCGGGCGGCATGGTCCCTCCTCTGGCGATCGCGCTGTCAACCACTTTTTCCAAAAAGAAATATACCGAGCAGGAGCGCAAGTCCGGGGTGACCAACTACGTGATGGGCTTATCCTTCATTACCGAAGGTGCTATCCCATTTGCGGCGGCAGATCCGCTGCGGGTGCTCACCTCCTGCATACTCGGCTCGGCGGTTGCCGGCGGCCTGACCCAGCTGTGGAGCATTAATGTTCCGGCACCACATGGCGGCATTTTCGTCGCTGCGCTCGCGAACCATGCGCTGCTGTTCCTGCTGGCGGTTGTCATCGGCTCGGTAATCTCTGCATTGGTGCTGAGTCTGTGGAAAAAGCCGATTGAGGCAAAGTAATCCTATAACTATAGAGAGGCTGTTCCGGCACGAGGTGCTGGGGCGGCCTTCTTGCTATTAAGGACTGAGGCTCAGAAAAATGAGGAGTGAAAGGCTTTCACTGTTTTTTTGCTCCGTTTCATGTATAACATTCATTCATGTCGTAATATTGTATAGTCGATGTCGCATAGTTCTACTTAAAAAACGGTGAATGATGTGATACCTTTAGGTAGTGGTTGTCAGGAAATTATAGTGATGGAGGTTACGTCATTGACGATGAAAATCGGAAAAATCAGCTATTGGCACGTGCATGCCTGGGATTACACCAAGCAGGCGCAGGAGCACCCGGATACTGAAATTGCAGCGGTATGGGATGAAGAGCCGAGTCGCGGCCGCCAAGCTGCAGAGCAGCTGGGCGTTCCCTTTTACGAGCATTTGGAAGAGCTGCTGGCTTTGGAAGACATTGAAGGCGTGATTGTGGATGCGCCTACGAATATGCACCGTGAGGTGATGCTGGCGGCAGCCCGGGCGGGCAAGCATATTTTTACAGAGAAGGTCATCGCGCCGACGCTCGCCGAGGTTCATGAAATTGTCTCTGAATGTGAACGTCAGGGTGTGAAGCTGACTGTGTCGCTTCCGCGCCTGAATGATGGGTATACACTGGCGATGCAGGATATTTTGAACCAGGGACTGCTGGGCAAGATCACGTATGTCAGAACGCGTCTGTCCCATAATGGAGCCACGGCAGGATGGCTGCCGGAGCATTTCTACTCCGCAGAGCAGTGCGGCGGCGGTGCTTTGATCGATCTGGGCTGTCACCCGATGTATTTGACCCGGCTGTTTCTCGGCCAGGATATTACGGGAGTGAATGCGTCCTTTGGTTATGTCACCGGCCGGGAGGTCGAGGATAATGCTGTCGTCACCCTTCAGACTGCTTCGGGAGCGGTTGGAGTCGTAGAGGCCGGCTTTGTAAACAGCCATTCTCCGTTCGCGATTGAAGTGCATGGAACAGAGGGCACCCTGATGTACGGTACGCCGGAAGCCCGGCTGCTGCTGCGGAGCCAGCTGAACAGCGAGTACAGGGAGTGGAAGGAAGTCGCTATTCCGGACAATAGGGAAAGTGCATTCCACCAATGGGTTGGACATGTGCAGAACGACACAGAAGCGACGGATAATGTAGGAACAGCGGTAGAGCTGACAGCGCTGATGGAAGCCTCCAACCGATCGGTCCGCGAACGGCGCACGGTTGCGCCTGGCGAGCTGAAGTCTTAGGGCTTCGTGGAGACGCAGAAGCCGGCAGGAGGCTTTCCCTTTGGCGTCATGTTTGAGAAGCAGGATATGCTGGAGAGGCTGGATATCCGTATTCAGTGGGGACAATATGAAATCCATGTGCTGCGGTTTCATTTGACAGCCTTTCCTCCGGGCAGAATCATTGATTTTCATAACCATGCCGAATTCGAATTCCACTACGTCCCGCGGGGCAAAGGAAAGGTCATTCTGGAGGATCGGATGTATCTGTTGTCCGAAGGCATGATGTACCTGACAGGTCCCGGCGTAATGCACTACCAGGAGTCGGACGAACGGGAAGGCATGAATGAGCTCTGCCTGCATGTGGCGATTACGGCCCGGCCCTCGCCGAATGAAGATCCCTGGGAAGCGGCAGAAGCGGAGGAGTGTATCCAGAAGCTGAAGGAGCTGCCCTTGAAGCCAGCTTATGATACCGATTTTGCCATGCCCTGCTTCCTGGAGGCCTACCGGGTGTGCGATAGCAAGCCGACCGGCTATTACACATCCATCAAGCAGCAGGTAATCAGCATTCTGCTCCGTACTGTGCGGGCTTATGATACCGAGGGCATTCGGGTGGAGGCTCCCGTGAGGGACATGCTGTCCCATCGTTATGAATATGCAGTTCATTACATGAAAGCTAATTATGCCGCCAGCCTGACGCTGGACAATGTCGCCGAAAAGCTGAACATCAGTCCACGGCAGCTGCAGCGTGTGTTCAGGCAGATAGATCCAAGCCGCTCATTCAGCAAGGTGCTGGAGGAGATTCGGCTGGAGGAAGTATGCCAGCGGCTGCAAGAAGGCCAGATGCCGATCGAACAAATTGCGGTCCTGGCCGGGTTCACAAACGCAACGTATTTGCATGCGGTGTTTCGGAAGCGCTTCGGGATGACTCCCGGCGCTTACCGGCGTCAGCAAGCCCAATCCCTATAAAGCGAGGTAGATTAAGATGAGTAAAGTATATCGTATTGGTATTATTGGATGCGGCGGAATCGCCAACGGCAAGCACCTGCCGAGTCTTAGCAAGCTGGATCAAGTCGAGCTGGTTGCTTTTTGCGACATCGTGGAGAGCCGGGCCGAGGAGGCTGCTGCGAAGTATGGTACGGCTTCAGCCAAGGTTTACAGCGACTATCAGGAGCTGCTGAAGGATGCCAGCCTGGACATTATTCATGTCTTGACGCCGAATGATTCCCATGCGGAAATTTCAATTGCTTCTCTGGAGGCCGGCAAGCATGTGATGTGTGAGAAGCCGATGGCCAAAACCGCAGCGGATGCACGCAGCATGGTCGAAGCAGCCAAGCGTACCGGCAAGAAGCTGACCGTGGGCTACAACAACCGTTACAGACCGGACAGCCTGTACCTGAAGAAGATGTGTGAAGAGGGCGAGCTGGGTCATATTTATTATGCCAAAGCTCATGCGGTCCGCCGCCGCGCCGTACCAACCTGGGGTGTGTTCCTCGATGAGGAGAAGCAAGGTGGAGGCCCGCTGATTGACATCGGCACCCATGCACTGGACCTGACGCTGTGGATGATGGATAACTACAAGCCGAAGGTGGTTCTGGGAACGAAGTATCATGAACTGGGCAAAAAAGAAAATGCCGCCAATGCCTGGGGCCCATGGGACCCGGAGAAGTTTAACGTTGAGGACTCCGCATTTGGTATGATTGTGATGGAGAACGGCGCGACAGTTACGCTGGAAGCGAGCTGGGCGCTGAATACTCTCGAGGTGGATGAAGCGAAATGCAGCCTGAGCGGTACGGAAGCGGGTGCAGACATGAAGGGCGGCCTGCGTATTAATGGCGAGAAGTATAGCCGTCTCTACACGAATGAAGTGGACCTGAAGGCAGGCGGAGTTGCATTCTACGCCGGAACTGCCGAAGGTGACGCCGATGTGGAAATGAGAAAGTGGATCGAGGCGGTAGATCAGGATCTCGAGCCGGTCGTTACACCAGAGCAGGCCTGCGTAGTATCCGAAATTCTGGAGGCCATTTACGAATCATCCCGTACGGGCAAAGCGGTATATATGAACCAAGACTAACTTGGTTGCGCGCTGCGCGCCATAGATAAATTAAAGGAGCTGTATGAATATGACTGCGAGCAAGCACGCTGTCGTTATTGTGGGATACGGAGGCATGGGGAGCTATCATGCGAGGCTGATTCAGGGACACCCGAAGCTGGAAGTGACGGGCACCTTCGATTTGCTGGAAGGACGCCGCGAGGCTTCGCGGGAGGATGGCTACCCAGCCTACGATTCCTATGAAGCGGTGCTGCAGGATGCGGCGGTGGAGGTCATACTGATCGCAACCCCGAATGATGTGCACAAGGAGCTGGCGGTGCAAGCCTTAGAGGCCGGCAAGCATGTCATCTGTGAGAAGCCGGTGACGCTGTCGGTTGAAGATTTTCATATTATGGTATCTGCTGCCAAAGAGGCAGGCCGGACCCTCATGGTGCATCAGAATCGCCGCTGGGACGAGGATTTTCGGGTGGTAAGGCAGATGTACCGCGAGAACACCATTGGAGAGCTGTTCCGCATTGAATCCCGTGTTCACGGTGCGAACGGCATCCCGGGTGACTGGAGGCATTTGGAGGAGTTTGGCGGTGGAATGCTACTGGACTGGGGCGTTCATTTGCTAGACCAGCTTCTATATATGATCGACAGCCGGATTCTCCGTCTGAGCAGCCGTTTGAGCTTTATTCTTGGCAATGGTGTCGACGATGGTTTTGAAGCGATGCTGGAGTTCGAGAATGGGATTTCCGCTGTTGTCGAAGTGGGAACGACCAATTTTATTACACTCCCTCGCTGGTATGTCAAGGGCACCGAGGGCACTGGCGTGATCGAGGACTGGTCTCTGCAGGGCCGGACAGTTACGCGTAATTTGGACATGGCCCATGTGGAGCCGAAGCCGATTCAGGCAGGGGTGGGTCTGACCAAGACGATGGCGCCGCCATCGGAAGAGGCGACCATTACCGGTACACTGCCGGAGGCGTTTCATATGCCGTGCAGCTTCTTCGATAACTTTGCAGAGGTGATTGAAGGCAAGGCCGAGCCGATTGTCAAGAACGAAGAGGTGCTTCGGGTGCTTCATTTGATTGACGCGATATTCCAGGCGGCACGCACAGGAGAAACGCTCAAGGACTTCGATCTGTATCCGGCAGCCCCAACGGTCTAAGGCGACGGCAGCATAGATTGAGCTAAGAAATCCAAAAGATCAAAGACTCAGGTCTGCGTAATCTGGACCCCATGCCAAGGACACTTAAAGAAAGAGTGGTATTGAAGATTTACGAGGCGGACAATAGATGATTCCTGTATTGAACAGGGGTCATCTTTTTTAATCCCCATTGATATCTGTGGTTGTTGTAATAGCGGATGTAACGATTCATTTCTTGCTTTAGCTCTTGAAGGGAACGGCAACTACGATGATCGACATGGTCCTTCATGTGGCCGAAGAACGATTCTTGGGGAACATTGTCCCAACAGTTCCCGCGTCTGGACATTGACTGGCCTAACCCATTCTTTTTTAGCAACTCCTGATAGATGGGACTGGTATACTGGCTGCCTTGATCCGAGTGGATGAAAGCATTCTTTTGAAGCTTTAGACGTTTCTGTTTCTTGAGAACGTCAACAGTATCCGTGGCGATGTCTAATGTCAGCCGATTGGATATGTTGTGAGAGAGGATCTCACCCGTTGAGGCATCCAGTATGGTCGACAAATAGGCCATCTCGGAGCGGCCGTATGGAAGGTACGTGATATCCGTAAGCAGGGCCAGACCTGGTATGCCCTTCTTGAAGTCCCTCTGTAGGGGATTCGGTAAGGTTCGGTGTTCCAGCGTAGCTTTGGTCATGCGTTTATAAGGGTTGGGTTTTCTGTGCGTACATACGATGTTAAATTTCTTCATCAGTCTACGGATTTTCTTTAGGTTATAGATGACACCAAACTCGTGCTCAAGAATCATCTTAATGGAGCGTGAGCCCTTTTTGTAACCCCTTCGTTCGAAAGCCTTCTTAATCAGCTCCCCAGCCTCAGCATCCGAACGAATCCGCTCTAAGCGTGAATCTGCAGCTTGTAAGTAGCTGTAATACCCCGAACGAGATACGTTAAGCAATGAGCAGAGGTATCCCGTCATACCTATTTAGCCCCCAAATGGTTTTGCAGATCTGACGAAGAAAAACCTGGCTAAACAGCTGTTCGACGACTTGGTAAATCGTTGTAGGCAAGAAGGCGTCATTGATGGCAGTCACGTCGCGATCGACAGCGCTGCGATTCAAGCTTACGAGAAAAAGAACCCTGAAAGTAAGAGCGAGCAAACGGGCCATGCCAACTGGGGAGCGAAGTTCGACTCATTTGGCAACAAGGTCACTTGGTTCGGTTACAAGCTCCATTTGGCTGTGGATACGCAAAGTGAACTTCCGCTTGCTCTTGAAGTCACGCCTGCCGATGTCAATGACGGGGAGATGGCTCCAGATTAATCAATACCGTAACGGCCGAAAACGACGTGAAATTCTTTATGCTTGATGCGGGCTACGACCAAAAGAAGGTGTACGAAGCTGCACGGAACGTGAAGGCGCAAGCGATTGTGCCTCTTAATCCACGGGGAGAAAAAGAACCCCCTGCTGGCATATCGACAAACGGAACTCCATGCTGCTCCATGGGGTTTGCAATGACATATTGGGGTGCTAGTGGCGATGTTTTAAAATTTCGCTGCCCACATGCCACCGGTAAAGTCGATTGTCCGCTCGGGATGACTGCTTGCTCCTCTTCCAATTACGGTATGGTCGTAAAGATCGATGTAAAAGACGACCTGAGACGGTACAGCAGTCCACACCGAGATACCAAGCGTTGGAAGGAACTTTACAACGAACGGACCATCGTGGAACAATGTAACTCCAGAATGAAAACCCACCTTACCGCAGACAGATTGCATGTTCGGGGGATTCAAAAGTGACGACTTACCAGTGTCTCAATGCGATTGTGCTGCTAGTCTCTGCGCTTACTGTAGCAGGTAAGAAGAACAAAACAGCAGCTTTAAAAATGTGAACAGCAAACTCTGCAGGTCTGTCCATTTTTAGAATGAAGCCACCGGATCCGCTTTGATCCGAGTGAAGCCTGCTGTCTTTGCGTTGAAAATAAAATTATGCAAAATGCTCATACTAGCTTTGTGCTGTACACTTTTTCTTGATATCACAAAAAACAAACGGCACAGGAATTTTTCCTATGCCGTCTCAGATCTCTATTTTTGTTCTACTTAGCTTAATGACATTGCTTTAGCCTTAATAGGTCAATATTTTATTATTGATGGAGGTGTGGAGTCGAATTCTTATTCGAAAAACAACACGAGCTTCTATGGATGTAATCACTGAATTGGTTCAAGGTGATATCGTTAGCATTGATGCTAGTCCTGCAGCAGGTGAGATTATTATATAGGAGTTTAAACTGGTAAATACTTTAATCGTCTTTTCATAGGTCTCGGCCATCTGTTCTTAGTTGGGCAAGATGATTATAGTTTTTACAAGAGAAAGTTGTCACAATACCATATAGCAAATCCAATCCTCTATCTTAACGGAAGAGGTACATCTGATTAGCTATTTTTGATGCCTTTAAACATCAATCCATATGTGATCATGTAATGAATGAGACCAGCCAATGAAGTTAGAGAAATTAGCATGAATCTCATATTAACACTCCAGATATCATCAAAAATGACATATAACGAGTAATATGACATAGAATACAATACTGCACTTGTGCATAACTTTAAACCTGTTTTTTTTATGAACCACTGATTAATTATAAACGAAAAAATTGAAAAAAACAAAATAAAGAAACTCGGTAAAAACACCAATATCATCATAATATCAGAAAATAAAGGAAATTCATTGTCCACATATCTTGGCCAGAAAATTGCAATACTAAAAATTGAGATCAAGAAAGTAATAATAATCCAAACTTTCAATACACTTTTCAATCTCACACCTCCTTATATAACCATTATACATAATCAATAAAGAAACTGTACTTGCCAATAACAACTTCAATAATTTGTAAGTTTAAAGATCCGACAGGATCCCTATGCAGCTCTGAGCTCCGTTTTAATTTGAGCTAAGGTAGCCCCGGCTTGAGTTTGGTAGTAAATATACTCTATTATGCTCTGCCTTTTTTGTGAGCGATAGCGTTGTATGCCATGGATTAAACTCGTCTGCCCAGCATAGATGCAGCACATCGAAGCGAACATGAGTAACGTCAGATAACGATCCATCGCTTCGGTGGAACGAACTTGGTAGCGATCCATCGACAGTTGAACTTTGCGGTTCGGAAATAGGTTTCAATGGTCCAGCGCTTGCTGTAATAGCCTAGAATTTCTTCGTTTGTCAGTGCGACATCCGTGCTTAAAATGCCTTCATTCGTTTAGGATCCAGTTCATCACTTTCTTCCCAACATAGTAGCAGCACAGCATTCTCTATTAAGTTTAACTTCCCTTCATAACGATACACACGATAAGCGGAGGAGCCGATGGTCACTAGATCAGTATCCGATTTCGAGATATAGGAAGCAAAATTTTTGAGCGACTGCCGAATACCTTGAGGATAGAAGATGCGATTGGTTTTTAAACCACTAATGACATGAAAGCCCTGTTTTACGCTGCATTGAAGCACCGAAGACGACGGATACCAAGAATCCATCAGCACGTAGGTCGGCTGATTCGACGTCGGAACAGATTGGATGATGTCGCAGGCCAGATCAATTTTGCTCTTTCCTTCAGGATCGTAACGTTCCAAAGCAAATGGATATACCTTATCGCCTGTACGAAGTAGCGCTTGAACCACCGTATGGCCATAAACATTTCCGCCTTTAAGATGAGAATACTGGAACGAAGCTCCTTGTATGGTGTCCACAGCCTGTGACGAAGGCTTCGTTTTCTCACACAAGGTATCGTCCAGGATGACAAAAATGGGACTCTGGTCTTGCCTAGCAGTCTTGTTGATTTCTTGAAAAGCAACACGTTGAGTAATACGCTGGAGAAAAGACCTGTTCCCTTTGCCGTGAGACAAAAAATGGCTCAACGTTCTGCGGTCTCGTTCGTGTAAACTTTCCCGATGAATGTCGGTCAAGGTTCCAGTGAACCCCGCTGAAAGCATGCCATCCACAAAATGATGAATGTGACGAAGCGCTGGTTTAGTGAAATAAAGGGGGAGCTTCCACTGCTTAAAATAGTTGTTCCAATGGCCATGCTGTGATAACGTATTCGTATGAGACATATCTTTTCTCTCCTGCGTAGGTAGTTGGTGGTACTTCTATTTTACGCTTGAGAGTTAAGTATGTCTCTGTTTACATTTCATGGAATTGATTTTGAGCAAGTACAGTAAAGAAAGAGTACCCTCAAAGGTACTCTTAAGATTACTATTTACTTAATAATTGTACCAGTTATTGTTGTAAACCAGTTGGTAGTTAAAGTCTTTTACTGAGGCTTCGCTTAAGACAATATCTAGATTTACTCTTGCAGCGTTGTAGGCTGAATCTAAGCTAGTCGGGTGGGTGGAGGCATAGGCTCTACCATATACATTGTTATGAAAATCCATTATATTTGCAACAGAAAAAAATCCCTTAAAGAAACTATAACTATCCTCACATAAAAACATCAAATTTTGCTTTAAAAATGGAATCCAGATTGTTGTATCATTGAATGCATTGAATGCAATAGCTGAGGAACCTTTGTTTGTGTGATAAGCTACTCTCTGATCATAGTAATTCAAAACAGGATTTAATAGGGTTAATCCCCATTCGTGATTATTCGTAGCTATACGGGTAGGAATAGCACCCACATCTCTAGTGGATAAGTAGTTCCAACCAAAATGCCGATAGCCGTCTCTTAGCATGACATGATTCGAAGCAGGATATTTATTTAATGCTAGGTCTCTAGCTTTATTAGCATGTGTAATTCCAATCTTAGCAATTTGAAACTCTGTCAGTCCTTCATTAAGATCTAATATGGTTTCTATATAATTTGCCTTTCTCAATTCATTATAGAACTTATCGTAATCTACTACAGATTGTGATTTGATCGAATTTCCATATATCTTAGTATAAGATCTATATAAGTCTTGGCCTTTTTGTTGATCCTTTGCTGAAAGTTTTGAATTGAATTCTTCCGCGAGCCTATCTATTCTGGCTTGTATCTCTTCTTCTGATGCAGGTTTGATTGCAGCCATTTCTTCACTATATATCATTTTGTCTGGTGTGACTTTAAATTCGTGATAAGCCTCTAAGGCCTGAATGTTTACAGATTCAACCTTCTCTGGTGTCTCTTCTGCAAATGTTGTTGTCTCTGAAAAAACAGGGATTACACTTAAAAACATTGATGCCGATAAAAATGAACTTAGAACTTTGAACTTCATAAAAAACCCCTCCTAATAGAATTGTATGGATATTTATTTGGCATAAATACCCATTTAAATATTAGACGCAGAGTTCTTTTAAAAGTTACGGAAAAATTGGTTTTTTATTGTAAAAATATCATTTTCATAAATCATCTATATATAGCACTTAGATTTATTCGAGCATTTTGCATTAATCTGAGCCCTTGAACCAAAAGGATTTCCAGACATAAAAAAGGGACTTCACCCCAACTTGGCGAAGTTTTTCGGTGACCAAACCAAAAACCCCAAGAATGGAGGAAGTCACTTTGTATATTCTCCAAGAAAGTCTGTTTTCCTTTGAAGATCTGATAAAAATTCATTCGAAAGATCGATTGCCTATCTTTTTCAATGTCTTAGATCTTCGTCCGTACGCGAAAGAACTGAGAAGTCGTTCACCCCGATGTTCTGGTGGCCATTGCAGAGAAGGCATTTTACGTGCACTTTTGGCTGCTCCTCTTGAACGTATTCAGACCTTTACCGGCCTGCATCATCGGCTGGGCACCGATCTTCGGTTTCGCTATCAATGCGGACTTCCGCTCGACCGTGATGCACCATCTATCGCCACACTTAGCCGAGTTTTTGCAGATCTGACGAAGAAAAACCTGGCTAAACAGCTGTTCGACGACTTGGTAAATCGTTGTAGGCAAGAAGGCGTCATTGATGGCAGTCACGTCGCGATCGACAGCGCTGCGATTCAAGCTTACGAGAAAAAGAACCCTGAAAGTAAGAGCGAGCAAACGGGCCATGCCAACTGGGGAGCGAAGTTCGACTCATTTGGCAACAAGGTCACTTGGTTCGGTTACAAGCTCCATTTGGCTGTGGATACGCAAAGTGAACTTCCGCTTGCTCTTGAAGTCACGCCTGCCGATGTCAATGACGGGGAGATGGCTCCAGATTAATCAATACCGTAACGGCCGAAAACGACGTGAAATTCTTTATGCTTGATGCGGGCTACGACCAAAAGAAGGTGTACGAAGCTGCACGGAACGTGAAGGCGCAAGCGATTGTGCCTCTTAATCCACGGGGAGAAAAAGAACCCCCTGCTGGCATATCGACAAACGGAACTCCATGCTGCTCCATGGGGTTTGCAATGACATATTGGGGTGCTAGTGGCGATGTTTTAAAATTTCGCTGCCCACATGCCACCGGTAAAGTCGATTGTCCGCTCGGGATGACTGCTTGCTCCTCTTCCAATTACGGTATGGTCGTAAAGATCGATGTAAAAGACGACCTGAGACGGTACAGCAGTCCACACCGAGATACCAAGCGTTGGAAGGAACTTTACAACGAACGGACCATCGTGGAACAATGTAACTCCAGAATGAAAACCCACCTTACCGCAGACAGATTGCATGTTCGGGGGATTCAAAAGTGACGACTTACCAGTGTCTCAATGCGATTGTGCTGCTAGTCTCTGCGCTTACTGTAGCAGGTAAGAAGAACAAAACAGCAGCTTTAAAAATGTGAACAGCAAACTCTGCAGGTCTGTCCATTTTTAGAATGAAGCCACCGGATCCGCTTTGATCCGAGTGAAGCCTGCTGTCTTTGCGTTGAAAATAAATTTATGCAAAATGCTCAAATAAATGTGAAGCACGTCTCTGATCTCGGGATCGTCATCGGCAATTAATACGACGGGGATGCGGTTCATATTTGATTCCTGCCTTTTTTTTATTTAGGTATATGTGAATTATAGTATATGCCTGCCGCTGAATTAAACATGCGGTCCTCACTGTAGATGTACAGACTCCTTTTTTCTGCAAACATAAACAAAGGCTGGAGGGACGTTAAAGGGAGCCAGGCGAATCGAAATCAGCTCGAATTTGGACTCTAATATCTTCTTCATCTGCAGGGAATATTGAAAGGCGATAAAATATCCTCCGGGCGCCAGGGATTTATGGATCCCATCAAGGAGCGAGCTTCTCAGGGACTCGGTAAAGTTAAAGAAGGGCAGGCCGCTTATGACACAATCCACATGCGGCAAGCCTTCCCGCCGGATCGTTTGCTGAAGCTCAAGGGCATCCTCGTAGACGGGAAGCTGGGGGAAATGATGCTCAAGATGTGCTCGCAGCTCAGCGACGCTGGATATTTGCGGCCAAGGGGCGGCAGCGGTCATCACCTTAGCCAGATGGGTTGAGCTGGGGGTGATGCTTCCAATCTGTAACGGGGTTTGCAAAAAGGTTTTGGCCAGCAGCCATTGTTCGGAAAATGTCATGTTCAAGCCTCCAATATCGGTTAATGATAGCTATGGATCAAGCTAGACCCATTGTAAAAGCAAATGCTTTATGCCTCTTCTAGGGTAATTTGAAATAAATCTTTAGAAATGGAGGTATAGGGCGATTTCAAAACTCAAGCAGATTGTTCATGTTTCAAGCATTTAGGATATGTTCTTCAGCCTTGCTATTTGTGTATGATAGAATCCGATAAGGCAGGACATGAACTTTAAATACAGCAGATAAAGGAGAATCCTAATACGATGAGCAAAATTAAAGTAGCAGTATTTGGATGCGGTGCGATTGCCCAGCGCAGACATATTCCGGAGTACGCCGCGAATGGAGACGTAGAACTGGTGGCTTTTGCAGATCCTGTGAAGGAAAGAGCCGAGGAAATGGCTGCACAGTATGGCGGAACGGCATACACAGATTATGAAGAGCTGCTCAAGAATGAGAAGCTGGACGCGGTCAGTGTATGCTCGCCGAACTATCTTCATGCTCCAATGAGCATTGCAGCTGCCAATGCTGGCCTGCACGTTCTTGTTGAGAAGCCGATGGCTGTCAATGCAGAGGAAGGCCAACAGATGATCGAGGCGGCCGCGAAGAACCAGGTGTATCTGATGGTAGGTCATAACCAGCGCCTGATGCCTCCGCATGTGAAAGCCAAAGAAATTCTGGAATCCGGTCGATTGGGCAGAGTGCTGACGTTCCGCACATCCTTCGGACATCCTGGGCCAGAGTCATGGAGCCTGGACGGTCGCGACAGCTGGTTCTTCCGCAAGGAAGAAGCGCTGATGGGAGCCATGGGCGACCTCGGCGTGCATAAATCAGACTTTATCCGCTACCTGCTGAATGACGAAGTGGTGGAAGTGGCGGGCTTTATCAGCACGATTGACAAGAAGGATACCGATGTAGACGATAATGCCACCTGTATTGTCCGCATGAAGAGCGGAGCGATTGGCACGCTGATGGCGAGCTGGACGCACTACAAGGGCGGAGACAACGGTACGGTGCTTTGGTGTGAGCATGGCGTAATCAAGATTGGTACGGTCCAAGGCGACGAGGTTATTGTAGAGCTGACGAATGGTACCGTGGAAACCTACAAGGTCGGAGAGATGGCAACAAATGAGAAGCAAGTGCCAAGCGGTGTAATTGATGAGTTTGTCCGCTGCATCGTGACTCAAACGCCGCCGAGCATCTCTGGTGAAGAGGGTCTGCGTTCCCTGAACGTGATTCTGGGTGCATTCAAATCCCAGGAAACCGGCTCGATCGTGAAGCTGTAACCGGACATCCTGCCCTGCCAGGCTGTTCTTGAATGACAAAGCAGTTATTGGGAAGGGATCACTCTGTATGGCCAAGCGCCTGGGGTGGTCCCTTCTTCCTTTTTCTTGCAGGGCCGTGCTGAAGTGCGGGAGATCAGCGGGGGAGTGTTGCGTGTCGGGTTCACTTGGCAAGCGGAGGGCAGGTGGAAAGTAACATAAAGATAGTTATTTTCACCTGATTAATAGTGCAAACAGAATATGAAAGCACAGAGAGGGTCCTGCTGCGGGACTCTTTTCTTATTTTAGGTCGATGACTTTTTTTGACAAAGCGTGCAGTTGTTTGGGTTCCCGGTCATTTCCTCTGCTACTTTGGTTTCAATTTTGTAATAACTATGGATAACTATGTAAAAAGCAGAGAAACTTTAGCTCTTTATACGCGTTTAACCGTTCAGTTGCCACAAGATTTCAGAAAACATATTGAATTTCATGAATCCTTGCCTGTGTTGAATGACAATGAAACGAAGCTGTTTCAGGATCGTTCATCGCTGATTGCTGTGCAGACTTGCATGGATTCGGTCTGCTGGTTGGAGAGGAGGAATGCTGTTCTGTGCAAGCTGTGGACCTGCCAAGGAAGGGTATATGGTCTCGAATAGAGCGGGAAGCAACCAATGTACCCATGTTAAAAGTTGGTAAATATGGTGCATGGCGCAGGAGGAACTCCAAAGCTAGAATGACCTGTGTAAGGAGAGGAGGCGGGAAATCGGTCCTGTTTCGACAATGGCGACAATCTCAAGGAGTGAGAAGGAGAACGTGATGAAGCGAAAAAAAAGATGGCTTCTGGCGGGTGCAGCCCTGCTGGCCCTGTTTGGCGGGGCCGCCGCGATCCTCGGCTTCTCCCGGCCGGAGATGGCGGTGTATGAAAGCGGCAGCGGGATATCGATGAAATTCAAAGCCTCAGGGCCGCGCTTTGTTCAATATCGGGAGAATGAGGAGCCGGGCTGGCATGACATGTTTGTCAAGGGCGTGAATCTAGGGGCGACGGTTCCCGGTTATTTTCCGGGAGAGCTTCCAGCGACCGAGGAGGACTATCTGAGGTGGTTTCAGCAAATCGACGAGATGGGGGCCAATGTGATCCGGGTCTACACGATCCATCAGCCCCTCTTTTATTCTGCCCTGGTGAAGTACAATGAGGAACGGCCCGAGGATCCGCTGTACTTTATGCAGGGGATCTGGTCCCCGGAGGAGCAGCTGATTGAGGAGCAGGACGCCTATGCCGAGCATATCCATCAGGCCTTCAAGCAGGAAATTGGGAAGGCGGTAGGAGCCGTGTATGGCGACATTACCATTGAGCCAAGCCCCGGCGCTGCCAGCGGTACATACACCGATAACGCGGGACCGTATCTGATGGCCTGGCATATTGGAACGGAATGGGATCCGGCCATGGTCAAGAACACGAATGAAAAGCATAGCGACGTTCCGCTGTACCAGGGGGACTACTTCGCAGCAACCGAGGAGGCCAGTCCTTTTGAGAGCTGGCTGGCGGGGATCGTGGATCATACCGCTGCCCAGGAGATCAAATATGGCTGGCAGCATCCAATGGCATTTACGAATTGGGTCACGACGGACGTTTTGGAGCATCCTGGCGAGCCTCTTTTTGAAGAGGACATGGTGTCTGTAGACGCGCGGCATGTCGAGCCGGTGAACTGGGAGGCCGGATATTTCGCAGCCTTTCATGTGTACCCTTACTATCCTGACTTCTTCCGCACGGACAAGACGCTCCAAACGATCGAGGACGGAGAAGGCGGATTTAATACGTACCGGGCTTATCTGAGAAGGCTGAAGCAGGAAATCAAGGAACTGCCCGTTATGATTACGGAGTATGGCGTGCCATCCTCCAAGGGGCTGTCTCACCACGGCCCCGGCGGACGGGACCAAGGCGGCCATAACGAGCAGGAGCAGGGCGAGATTAACGTCTCGTTAACCCGGGATATTTACGAGGAAGGCTATGCGGGCGCCATTCTGTTCATGTGGCAGGATGAATGGTTCAAGAAGACGTGGAATACGATGCCGCTTGAACTGCCGGCTGATCGCCGGGCCTACTGGCTGAATGTGCTCACGAATGAAAAAATGTTCGGTGTGCTTGCCATGGAGCCGGGAAAAGCGTCACTGCTGCACGTTGACGGTAGCCTGGGCGATTGGGATCAGCTGGGCGAGGGGGAGGCTGTGGAATGGATAAGTCCCTCCTCAGGCGTCCAGCGAATGAAGGTGACGCATGATGAAGCGTATCTGTACGTTGGACTAGAGCTTGATCGCAGCTTCGATCCTCTGCAGCATACTCTGTGGATCGGAGCTGATACCCAGGCGGGCGGCGACATCCCCGTGAAGGAGCTGGACGGAAGAAGCCTGATCGGGGGCAAGCTGGAAACGCTGATTCAGCTTGCCGGGGACGAGGATTCCCAGGTAAAGATTGCTCCGTCCTACAACTTTCACAAGCGGCTGTACGGCAAAGAAGGCTACTGGATGCTGCCGGAGGAAGAATTGAAGGCTAAAGAGCCGCTTTCCTTCGACCCCTGGAAGCTCGGTATCAGCCTGATGATGTCACCGCCGGATACCCGCTTTGCGCATCCCTTCGTAGACGAAGTCGTTGGAGATTTAAAGCGCGGAAGCAGCAATCCCGACAATCCCGACTTTGACTCTCTGGCCGCCTGGCAGTATAAGGAGCAGGTGCTGGAGCTGCGCATTCCGTGGATGCTGCTCGGCTTCGCCGACCCCAGCTCCCACCAGGCTATTGATTATTCTCCAATGGAAAGCCGCAGAGCCTTTCCGACGTCAGCTGTTGAGGGCATTACGCTCATTCCGTGGCTGCAGGATCGCGGAGCAGGAAAGGCAACAAAGCCAAAGGACAGCAGCGGCGAAGTGCTGGATGTGAAGAGCGTGTCACCGTATGTGTGGAAGGGCTGGGAAGGGGTTGACGTAAAGTACAGTGAGCGGCTGAAGCAGAGCTATGCTGCGATGCAGGCTTACTTTACGAGTGTGCCCGATATTTATCCGAACGCCAATCCGGAATAAAGAGAGGAGAGGTCAGCTATGTTTTCCAATATGGAGCTGGCATATGGATTTATTTATGTATGCAGCGGTCTGATTGCAGCCGGGATCATCCTGCTGTTCACCATGAAGCTCCGGCACCAGGCGGAGCAGAAGCAGATGGAGGCCTTCAAAGAGAAGCACCGCGATTATTTCATCTACCTCCAGTCTCACCTGCATGATGATGTACAGCTGGCGCTGCCGCAAGGAAGGCTGGAGCCGCTGGAACGAAGAGTTGTCGAGGATAAATTGATACAATGGATTGAACGACTTAAGGGAGAGAGCCGCAGCAAGCTCGTTTCGCTGTGTCAGGAAGCCGGCTTTGTAGAGGCAGAAAAAAGAATGCTGTCTAGCCTGTTTCCCGGAAAAAGAGTGGAAGCAGCATACCGCCTGGGCGGCATGCGTGCCGCCGAAGCCGTACCGGAGATGCTGGAGCTGCTTCAGACAATGAGGTACGGCCCGGAGAGCATCATTGTGGCCAGGGCGATTGCGAAGAGCGCTGATCAGTATGAGTTCATCCGGGCAATGCTGAAGCAGCTGCTGGCATCCGGGAAGCCGGTGCAGCATCTGGCAGCAGATATGTTGCTGGAGACCCGGCTGGAATCTGCCGGGCTGCTTCGCAGGCTGCTGCAGGAGGAGGAGCTTGGAATACTCAAGGCCGCGCTGGCTGCAATGTGGGGACAGGCTGTGCCTGCCGTAGTTCCTGCGCTGGGACGTCTGGCCTTTAACGGGCAAGAGGACGTGCGGGCGGAGGCAGTCAAGCTGTATCTGGCCTCCAACCCGGTCCTGAAGGACGATACCATTTCCCAGCTGATGAGCGATCCGGAATGGGAGGTTCGAGCTGTGACCGCCAAAGCCCTCGGGCGCATCCACGCCGCCGGCAGCATTCCGCTGCTCCAGGCCGCACTGGCCGACGACAGCTGGCATGTGCGGCATAACAGCGCTGAGAGCCTGTCTCTGCTCGGAGAGCAGGGGTTTGAGGCGCTGTGTCAGGCGGCGCTGGGAACGGGTGCTGCCCGCGAGATTGCACTGTCCCGGATTGAGCAGGTCATGGGATCAGAGCGGTCGACTCAGGCCGTGGATCAGATTGTTGCCTTTAACAAGATCAAGCTCGTTTACGAAAGCTACTTCGGCATATCTTCGAAAAAAGCAGCCGTGCAGATGGCCGGCGTAGGAGGCGATTATTCTGCTTAGAGACATGCTGCTGACCTATGGCACGATGGCTGTGTACTATGTCATGCTGGTCAATGCGCTGTATTTTGCAATCATGCTGTTCTCTTTCGGACACATTCGGAATATTTACCGGCGGGCTGCATTTTCCCAATATAATACGCTGTCCGGCTCCGAGCTGGTGCCGCCGGTTTCGCTGCTCGTCCCTTCCTATAACGAGGAGTTGACGATTATCGAGAATGTGCGCTGCCTCATGACACTGAACTATCCGTCCTACGAAGTCATTGTCATTAATGACGGGTCTGCTGACCGTACCCTGGAGGTGCTCATCGAAGAGTATGAGCTGGTGCGGCTTGTCAATCCGGAGTTTCGGGGCACCATTCCCACCCAATCCATCCGCGGGGTGTACCATAACGACAAATACCCGCACCTTCTGGTGATCGACAAGGAGAACGGCGGCAAGGCCGACTCTCTCAATGCGGGCATTAACCTGTCGCAATACCCGCTCATTTCGTCGATTGATGCAGATTCTCTGTTGGAGAAGGACGCGCTGATTCGGATGGCAAGAATGTATATGGAAAATCCGGAGGAAACCGTCGCGATTGGCGGAGATGTACGGATTGCGAACGGCTGCACGATTGAGAACGGGACGGTCAAAGAGGTGTCGCTGCCGCGTCAAATGTGGCCGATGTTTCAATCCATCGAGTACCTGAAGGCCTTTCTTGGCGGCCGAATCGGCTGGAGCCGAATGAACGGACTGATTATCGTCTCTGGAGCCTTCGGCTTGTTCCGAAAAGATTACGTCATTGCGGTAGGAGGCTATCGCGGCGGCTATCCCGGCGAGGACATGAACATCATTATCAAGCTTCACCGCTATATGCTGGAGAACAAGCTGAAATATCGGATTGCGTTCTGTCCGGAGGCGGTGTGCTGGACCCAGGCGCCGGACAGCTATCATATTTTGTCTAATCAACGCAAGCGCTGGGGCCGCGGCAATCTGAAAAATATGATTGAAAACAAGGATATGGTGTTCAATCCGCGCTATAAAATTATGGGTCTGCTGACCATGCCGTACAATGTTATTTTCGAAGCGCTCAATCCCTATTTCAAAATTACCGGGCTTCTCGCGCTGATCGGCTACGTCATGATGGATATGACCCACTGGCATGTGCTGGTGGTGTTCGGGCTGGTTAACGTGCTGAGCGGATATTTGCTGAGTGTGGGCGCTTTGCTGCTGGAGGAAATGGCGTTCCGCCGTTACCCCAAGCTTTCAGATCTTTCCAAAATGCTGCTGTTCTCCGCTTTGAAGTTCCTCGGCTATCACCAGCTGGGCGGCTTATGGAGAATTCAAGGACATATCCAGTACTTGCAAAATAATAATACGTGGGGAACCATGACCCGCCAGAGCTGGAAGGACAAGAATACAGCGGCGTAATGCCGTGTCCAGGCCGTGATGGGGATAAAAAAACAATGGTGAAGGGTGGAGGAAATGATGTCGCATACCGCAACGTTACCGAAGGAACAGCAAGGCAGTCTGCTTGATTTGCTCAAGGAGGAGGTGCCGAAGGCGCCGAATCATAGCTGCGGTCTCTTGTTTCTGCACTGTGCCGGAGGAATGTCCGGGACGCCGGGATATGTGGAGGCGTTTATCCAGTCCATTCCGGGTGCAGGCCGCGTCTACAGGGATCGGGAATCCGGCATTGTGGCGCTGCTGCTGCCTGGACTTACACTTTCTGCTGCCCACTATCAGGCACTGCTGCTGAAGCAGCACTTGCTGCGCATCAAGCCAGATGCAGATCCCCGCATGGCGCTGACTGCCCTCACAGATATTCCTGCTGTTCACATGCTGAACAGCATGGCAGAGTCAGTGCGCCTGAGCATCACCTCGGACATTCAGATTTTTACAGAGCACAGTCCATCCGGAGCCAGTAAAATTCTGATCGTCGATCATGATGATGCGGTCAGGGAATTTCTGCAGATCCGCCTGGAGCTGCAGGGCTATCATACGCTGGAGGCTCATGACGGGCTGAAGGCGCTGGAGCTCATTCCCCAATGGAAGCCGGATCTGGTGCTGACGGAGCTGAATTTATCCGGCATTGATGGGCTGCCATTCATCCATCATATTCATCAGCTGGAGGTGGATGCTCCGCCCAAGATCGTCATTTTGACTGAAAAACGTGTTGAACAGACCATCAGTCAATGCTTTCAGCATGGGGTGGACGACTATGTGACCAAGCCCTTCTCTCCGATCGAGCTGGATGCGCGCATTCGGCGTTGCTTGCACTAAGCTGGAGCGGGATGCGCTTTCTGGCGCGCTGTCATAGAAGGATAAATTCAAAAACGAAAGGTAGATGACGATGAACCAGGATTATGAAACATTATTGCAGGCCATTCAAGAGAAAAAAGCGGTATTGGGAGTGGTCGGACTGGGGTATGTAGGTCTGCCTTTGGCTGTAGAAATGGTGAAGCAGGGCTTTACGGTCGTGGGCATCGACCTGGACCCCGCCAAAATCGACGCTATTTACCGCGGGGAGTCTTACATCTCGGACATTGCGGATGCAGATCTGGCGGAGGTTATGTCCTCCGGCCGCTTCAAGCCGACAACAGACTACAGTATGATGGCCGTCATTGATGCAGTCAGCATCTGCGTCCCGACTCCCCTTAGCGAGAATCAGGACCCCGATACCTCATACATTACGATGGTTGTCAATCAGCTGAAGCGGTTTATGAAGCCGCGCCTTCTTATTACCCTGGAGAGCACAACCTATCCGGGAACGACAGAGGAGCTGATCCAGTCCGAGATTGAGAAGCTGGGCTATACGGCTGGTAAGGATTTCTTTCTATGCTTCTCGCCGGAGCGCGTAGACCCGTCCAATATCCGCTTTAATACAAGGAATACACCGAAGGTGATTGGGGGCACGACGGAAGCCTGCCTGAGCCTGGGGCAAGCGCTGTATAGTCAATATGTAGATACCGTGGTGCCGGTGAGCTCGCCTAAGGTGGCGGAAATGTCAAAGCTGCTGGAAAATACATTTCGCAGCGTAAACATTGCTTTCGTGAACGAGATGGCCATGATGTGTGACCGGATGGGCATTGATGTGTGGGAGGTGATCGACGCTGCGGCTACGAAGCCGTTCGGGTTTATGCCTTTTTATCCCGGACCAGGTATTGGGGGTCACTGTATTCCGCTGGATCCCATGTATCTGTCCTGGAAAGCCAAGGGCTTCCGCTTCTACAGCAAATTCATTGAGCTGGCCCAGTCCACGAATGACAATATGCCTTACTATGTCATTAACAAAACAGCGGCGATTCTCAACGAGTACGCCAAGTCGATTAAACGCTCTAGCATTCTCATTCTCGGCATGTCCTACAAGCCGGACATCAGCGATCTTCGGGAATCACCGGGACTGGAAATCTACGAGCTGTTTAAGGAAAATGGCGCCCGCGTAGATTACTACGATCCTCACGCCCGCAGCTTCAAGGATAAGCAGGGGGTCACGGTAAGCAGCGTTGACTATGATGTGAACCGCTTCAGCCAATATGACTGCATGGTGCTGATCACGAATCATAGCTCCCTGGATTACAGTCTGCTGGCTGCGTTGCATGTGCCCATCCTGGATACGCGCAATGCGTTCCGTGCTTACGCCGGACCGCATATCCATAAGCTGGGCCACTCCGTGCAGCATGTGAAGGAGCCGGGCGAAGCGCTTCTGGTGTAGCTGCAGCCTCCTTTATGAAAAGACTAGCGTGGATGCGGCGGCGCGGCGTGCCAGGCTCTCTTGCGGCGGTGCTCCTGGTCGTGGCTGCGTTGCTGCTGTGGTCTCTACTGCAGCGTTCGGACCATGTGCAGCAGGACAAGGCCACTTGGCTGTGGGACGCTGCAGGGATTGCGCAAAAGGGCGATGAGATCATTTCCTTCTGTGCGCAGGAGGGAGTGAAGGTCATCTTTGTACAGATCCAGTCGGAGGTTCGAAAGGAGGATTACCGCCGCTTTGCAGCAAGAGCGTACGCTGCAGGCATCGCCGTCCATGCACTGGATGGTCAGCCGGAATGGGCGTATGAAGAGCACCGGGGAGAAGTAAGCCAGATGCTATCCTGGCTTGCACAGTATAATGCCGAATCCCAGCCGGAGGAACGGTTTCAGGGAATTCAGCTGGATATAGAGCCTTATGTGCTAAAACGGTGGGAGCGGGAGCGAGATCAGGTTGTGCTGGAGTGGGCGGGGAATATGGAGGCCTGGGCTGCCGATGCGGCAGCCTCGGGGATTCCGCTCAGTGTGGCCGTGCCGTTCTGGCTGGACGACATTCCGGCCCCGGATGACACGGACAATTTCTGTCTCTGGCTCCAGCAGCGGACGGCCGCCATCGCGGTGATGTCCTACCGGGATCAGGGCGAGCAGATGTACGGGCTGGCCCGCCAGGAGCTGGAGCAGGGAGAACAGCTCGGAACCTCGGTCTGGATCGGCATGGAGCTGGCCGATACCGATGAGGGCGATCATCTGACGTTCCACGACCAGACCTTATCTCAGATGGAGCTGGAAGCGCAGCGAGCCTCTTCCCTGGGGAGGTCTCACCGCTCTTATGCCGGTCTGGCCGTGCACCATTTCGAAGCCTGGCATCATAAATGGAAGGGGACGGGACCCCTGGAATAAGACGGACAGTCCCTATCTGCCCGCCTTGGTCCTATGGAGCCGCTGTATTAAAGCATCCGCAAGGCTTTTGTCGTTAATGGCGATGAAGCTTGTGCGGATGCTTTTGCGGTCAGGTCTGTGGTGGTGCAGGAGAAAAGGAGAACAGCGATGACAGCTCCTGCTGCATATCGTCCCAAGCCACCACGAGCTCGCCCTGGTAACCACGGCATTGGTATTGAACTCTGACGCCTCCTTCCGTTCGCTGATGCTTCAGCATGCGGATGCCGCGCAGCCTGAGCTCCTCGCGGATGCTAAACAGCTGCTCACGCATGGTATCATCCAGCGCGCCGAAATCGCGGAGGTACAGCTCTGACATTTTTAACGGGAGGGTACGGAGGATTGACATATTTCGCCGGAGAGTTCGCTGAATCACCATATAGATGGTGCAAAGGGTAATCAGCTGCTGGTCCCTCTCAGTGGGCGGGGGAGGGGAAGACAGGCGCCGTGTGCTCATAGATTTCACGTCCTTATAAAATAGAAACACATGTTCTTATAATTACCCATCATAAAGAGAAGGATTCTATATGGCAAGCAAGAATTTCAGGAAATTCAGGCTGGCGGAAAGAAGTGCCTGGAATACTCTGTAAATCTCATCATATATATTTGTGAAAAGCACGGCGCTTGGATGGGGACAGGAGGCTTCTTTTTTGAAGTGGGAGGAGGGAAATACATATAATTCCAATTTGCTGTTTAGCTAACAAGGTAAGTGTGTTATAATATAGGCAGAATATAAATTAGACAGAAAGGATCAGGATACCATGAGTCCCCGAAGGACGAACCCCCAAAGGACGATTTGGAAACGTTATGATCTCTCATACACTTAGCTCCTTTCGCTGAAACGTCATGATGTCGGAAGACATAGACCGTCTCTAGCGAAAGGATGGAAGTCTGATGCGAAGGATGAACTCCTCCAGGCTGCCTGACGTAGAGAATGGGTCTTGGTTTTACCAATTCACTACGACTAGAGGGAGCCTGTATGAGGAACAAACAAGAACGATTATCAACGCTTTACACCATGTCGGCAATGCTGCTAGGAACGTTACTGCTTGCGTTTGCGTATTATCACATTAATTTTCAGAATCATTTATCGGAGGGTGGATTTGTAGGGCTGGCTTTGCTGGGGAAATATATACTGGATGTGCCGCCGGCGGTCAGCATGCTGCTGCTGGATATTCCAATATTGATTCTCGCCTGGTTCATGAAAGGCCGCAAATTCATTATTAATACCGTCATTTCGGTCGCCATGTTCACGTTATTCTACGCGATGATGGAGAACTATTCTCCGATTGTGATTGATTTAAGCCATAACTTACTGCTTGCAGCTATTTTATCCGGAGTGGCTACCGGTTTAGGTGCTGGGATCGTGCTTCGCTTTGGTGGAGCAACCGGAGGGGACGACGCCATTTCTGTGCTTATCAGTGAGTGGAGCGGCCTGAAGATTGGTACGGTATTCTTTCTGATGGATGCCGTGGTGCTGCTGCTGTCATTGTTCTATCTGCCAATGGCTGAGACGCTGTATACGATTTTAGCCGTGTCGATTGCAGGACAGATTATTACGTTTACGACCAGCTACCGCAAGACCGTCAAGCCTGTCCGGGTACCCGTCGGCAATATGGCCCGCAGTCCCCGGCCTGCCGTTAAAGGATAATGGCTGAAATACAAGAAGCTCGCCCGTGTCAGGGCGAGCTTCTATTTAGGTTGTGGTTGCTGTGAAGGAGATGTCAGTGCGTTAGCCCTAGCAATAAACTACTTCTCCTCCGGATGGTTCTCGGCCCATTCCTCAGCTTTCGCAGTAGCAATCGCGATGGCACGGCCTTCCTCATAGTGCTGCTCCTCCAGCAGAGCGTTAGCAATTTCGATGGCTTTGTTTCGAACCCGGGGTTCTAGATTTTTCATGGATTGCGGGTAATCCTCTTTGGACCATGGCATAGAGCCATCCCTCCTGTCATCTGATTTAGCCGTACTACCTCCTTCTTAACCCCGCTGCCAAGTCTTTAATCTGAAAAAGCCCCCAAACCAACTGCAGCAGCACGTGCCGCAGTGGTCGGGGGCATTTTTTATGACACTGATTCCTTACATGGTTAAAAGAGCGTCTGCTTACGAAAACAGCTGTAAAAACTCGCCGTAGCCTTCCTGCTCCATATCTTCTTTCGGGATAAAACGGAGCGCGGCCGAGTTGATGCAGTAACGCAGGCCGTCCGGTCCCGGACCGTCATTAAACACATGGCCGAGATGGGAGTCGCCTTCCTTGCTGCGGACCTCCGTGCGGATCATCATATGACTGAGATCTGTTTTCTCCTGAATATGATATTCACGGATCGGGCGAGTAAAGCTGGGCCAGCCGCAGCCAGCATCGTATTTGTCTCGGGAGCTGAACAGCGGTTCGCCGGAAACAATATCTACATAAATGCCCTCTCCTTCGTGATTCCAGAATTCATTCTGGAAAGGGCGCTCTGTGGCATTATTCTGCGTCACCTCATATTGAATGGGGGTCAATCGGCGCTTGAGCTCCTCCTGATCCGGCTTGGCCTTCCAGTTGGCCTGGATGAAATCTTCCCGCCCCGAGCCTTTACGGTACCGTTTGTAGTGACCGGGATTCTTCTTGTAGTAGCCTTGATGATATTCCTCGGCCTCATAAAAAGGAGCAGCAGGAAGCACCTCTGTCACGATTGGCTTATCGAATCTTCCGCTTGCTGCAAGCTCCTGCTTTGATTGCTCAGCGAGCTCACGCTGCTGCTCCGTGTGATAGAACACAGCGGTCCGATAGGATTCCCCGCGGTCATGAAACTGGCCGCCAGGATCGGTAGGGTCGATTTGCTGCCAGAACAGGGTCAGCAGCTTCTCATAGGGGAAAATATCCGGCTGAAACGTAATCTGCACAGCCTCGTAGTGACCCGTAGTCTCTGAGCATACTTCCTCGTAAGTCGGGTTTGCTTTATGTCCGCCGGTATATCCGGAAACTACCTTTTCAATGCCGGGCATTTCATCAAACGGAGAAACCATGCACCAGAAGCATCCTCCAGCGAAGGTAGCAAGCTCTGTCTTCTTTGATTGTGATTGATTCATAGGATCCCTCCATAGTCAGGGTAAATTCGGTACTGCAGGTTCTATTATAAAGCATTTGAACCTTGATATAAAATGGACGCGCTGCTTCGCAAGGCGTTACTGTTTAAACTTATGGCGCCAGAGCCACCAGGCAGCGGGGAGAACGATCATTAAAAACAGAGCAAGCACCGCTGCCGCCGTCCAAGGCTGTTCCACAAACAGGCTGCCCAGGTAGGCATACAGAAACAACACGGGAATTTTGCCCAGTGCCGATGCCGCTAGATACGTCCAGAACGGAATGCCTGCCGCTCCGGCATATATATTCACAGCCATCTGGGGCACGACCGGAAGCATGCGGTACAACAGAATGACTTTAAAAGGGTTGCGGCGGGTTAGATCTGTTAACGTTTGCAGCTGTGGATAGCGGGATAGCAGCCGTTCTCCCATGCTTGTATAAAGTGAAGCTGCAGCGTAGATGAGAACCGCTGCCGCTGTCGTCCCAAACCAGGCAGCCGCAGCCCCTCCAACCGTTCCAAAGGCATAGCCGAGCACGCCAATCACTGCTTTATAAGGAAGAATCGGAAACACCGCAAGCAGTGTACTGAGCAATAGAACAGGGCCGAGCGAGGTCTCGCCTTGCAGCCAGCCCAGAAGATCTTGTCTGTAGTAGTACATAACGAGCAGGGCCAACACGTAAGCGGCCGGAGTCCACCAGTTTTTCATATCCATTCCTTTCGCTGCCAGCATATAATCAAGACAGGATCATTATACCAGGGCTATGCTAAACTTTCTTACTCTGCTGCGAATCCCCCAAAAAAGGAATACAGCGGGCCATGTTGAATAACTGTTTTATGGCATATTTTCCAATCAACTTATCTTATCAAGGTGCAAGGAGGCTAATCCATTGAATAAGCATTGGCGGAATGCCGGGCTTGCTGTGCTGATTGTACCGCTGCTGATATGGGTTTGGGGCAGTGTCCAAGAGAACGGGGATATCGCCGCCCGGGCAGGTGACATTACCATCACCCATGCAGAGCTGAAACGTTACAAGACTTTCGCTGAGACCATGTACACATTACATGGAATCCATGAGAGACAGCCGGATGACCGCGAAATTCTGGATGAACTCATCCTGAATAAGCATGTAAGCCTGAAAGCTGCAGCGGCGGGCTGTGTCGTGAGCGAGGAGGAGCTGCTTGCTGCCATTACAGCATTGAGAAGCAGGGTGGAGGAACGGGATGAAGAAGCCCTCTTAAAGGATCCGTACGGGATGGCGATGGTGCAGCGTCAGGGAGATTCCGGGCTTAGTCCCGAGACGTTTTGGAGCAGCAGTGAGGTGCGGGAGGAGGTTTCCGCGACGATGCTGCAGGTCAAATGGATGGAGAAGCTGGAGGCCGAGGGTGCATTGGGTAAGGAGCTGAGCTTTGGAGAATACAAGAATAGACTGCTGCAGGACATAAAAAAGAAGATCACTTATGATTTAAACCCCTGAGCAAGAGGGTAAAAAAAGTTAGGCAATCGGAAAAGCGTGTGATATAATGTCACCAACCGAATAGTTCCCAAAGGGGAGTAGCTACAGCGCAGTAAAGTCGTCATTACGGGATTCGTTATTTCGGTCCCCGGCTCTATTGGCAACGTGAAGATGTTGTTAGCGAGACCTTTGCCTGTGTCATCCAAGGTAAAGGTCTGTTTATGTTCCCATGGAATAAACGCCGTTACCTGTTTTCAGGTGCGGCGATTTTTTATGTGATCAGGAGAACATCGGGGACAAATTTATAAGGGGAAGGCGGAAACAAGATGGAGTTTATGTCACCAGAATTTTGGGCGGCCCTGCTGTCCATTATTGTGATTGATCTGGTTCTGGCGGGCGATAACGCAATCGTGATCGGACTTGCGGCCCGTAATGTACAGAAGGAGGACCAGAAGAAAGTCATTCTGTGGGGTACGGTGGGTGCGATTATAATTCGCGTAGTCGCTACGCTGCTCGTAGTGAAGCTGCTCATGATCCCGGGTCTGAGGCTGATTGGAGGATTGGCTCTGCTCTGGATTGCCTACAAGCTGCTGGTAGACAACAAGGATCATGAGATTTCAGCAGGCAGCCAGATGTGGGCAGCGATTCGTACCATTATTATTGCGGATGCCATGATGGGCCTGGACAATGTGCTGGCGGTTGCCGGTGCAGCAGGTGAGGATTTCACGCTGGTTATTATCGGCCTTGCGATCTCGATTCCTATCATGGTATGGGGGAGCACAATTATTCTCAAGCTGACCGACAGATTCCCGCTCGTGATTACGTTCGGTGCGGCGATTCTGGCTTGGACCGCGACCAAGATGCTGGTGGAAGAGCCCATCATTCACGACTGGTTCGCCAATTCTATCGTCAAGTACGCTTTTGAAGCCATTGTCGTAGTCGCTGTGATTGGCTTCGGCACATGGATGAAGAAGAAGATGGAAGAAAAGGCAAAGCAAAATTCTGTTCATATTAATATGAGCGAATAGCTGCGCTGCAGCATGCTGTACGGGTTAAATAAGGAGGGCTGACGATGTCGTCTGCAGACAAAACGATGGAGGACCGCATCGTGGACAGCTACAGGCAGGACGAGGATATGATGATTCTCGTATTTGCCCAGTGGTGTGTGAATCAGGGACTGGATCCTCTCAGTTTGTACAAAAAGGCATACCCCGATCAGGCGGGAAATGAGCGCTTGAGCCGCGGGCTGGCGCTGACGGTGCCGAAGGAGGAAGCGGGAGAAATTCCGGATTCCACCGTGATGGGCGTGCTGTCATTGTTCGGCAATGATGATCTCGCTGCCGTCGTTGCGGAAGCAATCATGCTAAGGGACCGGCTCGACAAGAGCTGATTGGACATTTTTATTTCATGAGGTCAAAGGGCCCGGCTGCAAGAGCAATATCTTGCGGCCGGGCCCTTTGTATGTGCTTTAGCTGGAAGGCATGTGATCTTGCCGGAACTGTTTTGGAGAAACGCCGAATCGGGAACGGAAAACCCGGTGAAAATAAGTGTAGCTGGCAAAGCCGGACGTTTCGGCTACATCCTCCAGGGACATGGGACTGAAAATGATCCGTTCCCGCGCCATATCCAGACGAACCTCCAGAGTATATTGCATGATGGTCGTGCCAAACGCTTCCTTGAATAAATGGACCGCCCGGGACACGCTGATATCCACATGGGAAGCGACATCCTCCAGCTTGAACATGGAGGAGGCGTTCTCTTCAATGTAATTTTTCATGCGGTGAGCGAGGTAAGCTTTAGGCGTAGTGGAGGGCTGCTCGGACAGCAGACGGTCGATCTCCAGACAGAGAATGCGAAGCGTGTACACGGAGATTTCCGGATATGTATTTGAAAGCCGGCGCTGCTCAAGCACGAGCTGTCGGAACAAGCCCAGGTATCGATCGTCCAGCGGGATCCGCATTCGTGTTGGCCGTTTGCGGGCTTGATACCAGTCGTCTACCCAGTCGCCTTTAAAAAAAATGTTGTAGTCTCCGCTCTCCACCAGGGAATCTCCCTGCGGGTTCAGCTCGTCCTCAATGCGCAGCTCGTAAGGCTGCCCCGGCTTATACAGCAGCAGGTCGCCGGGCTGGAGCAGGGACAGCTTGCCGTCAATGACCGCCCGGCAGCGGCCGTCGGTCTGAAGGCGAAGTAAGTAATGCTCAAAGCCGTCTGGCATGGTCATGACAAACGGCTTGCGATGAAATGAAAAGTTCGTGGAGAGCACTCGGGTCGACAAAACTTCCTGCATGTAAAGAACTCCTTTATGGATTTGAAAATAATGACCAGATTGTTCATGTTTTAATCATATAATTCATTTTAAATGAAAACAATTCCGAATACCATGTTTCTAGATGGTTCAGCAAAGGTCTTTGAGGGGTGACAACGAGTGGCTAGAATGAGAACAGGCATTATCGGCTGCGGTAATATCAGCGGCATTTATTTTCAGAATCTGAAGAACAGTGACTGGGTGGAGGTTGTAGCCTGTGCCGACCTTGTGGTGGACAGGGCCAAAGAGCGTGCTCAAGAGTATAATATTCCACATGTGTTCACCGTGGAGGAGATGCTGGCTCACCCGGACATTGAGCTCATCATTAATTTGACCATTCCTGCAAGCCACGCCAGTGTCGATGTGGCTGCGCTGGAAGCAGGCAAGCATGTATATAGTGAAAAGCCTCTCGCGGTCACCCTGGAGGAAGGGCGACTCGTCCTGGAGACAGCTGGCAAGAAAGGACTCCGTGCCGGCTGCGCACCGGACACTTTTCTGGGGTCTGCGATACAGACCGCCAGGGCGGCCATGGAGCAGGGCTTGATCGGAAGGCCGGTCGCAGCGTGTGCATTCAATCTGGGTGCGGGACCGGAGACCTGGCATCACAATCCGGAATTTTTCTACGCCGCCGGCGGTGGACCGATGATGGATATGGGTCCTTACTATTTAACAGCGCTTGTAGAGCTGCTGGGACCAGCAAGTAGGGTCAGCGCCTCGGCGGGTATTCAAATTCCGGATCGCTTTGTCGGCTCCGGGCCTAACAGCGGTCAGGCAATTCCGGTTCAGACACCGACGCATCTGGCGGGGACGATTGATTTCGAAAGCGGAGCCATCGTCAGTATGATTACAAGCTTTGACATCCCGGCTGGCTCTGAGCTGCCATGGATCGAAATTTATGGCACGAGCGGAACGCTTAGCCTGTCGGACCCGAACTTTTTTAATGGCGATGTACGCATCCGCCGTCACGGCTCTGAGGCATGGGAGACACTTCCGCCTGCTTTTGAGTGCGGGAGAAATGAAAGAGGGCTCGGCGTGAATGATATGGTTCAGAGCATTCGGGAGCAGCGGGATCACCGTGCCAGTGCCCGTCTGGCCTATCACGTCCTGGAAATTATGCAGTCGTTTCAGCAGTCCTCTCTGGAAGCGCGTCATATTGTCCTGCAGAGCACCTACCGCAAGGAACCGCTGCCTTCCTTCACTGCACAGCTAAAGGGCTGAGGCAAGGATTCGTTTATTGGCTGCTGGAAGAATGCTACAATAAGTGAGATCCGGACTGCAGCATGGAATGATGCTGCACAAAGTGGTCAAACTGTACCTAAGTTATTTTGCGGAGTACGGCTAAATGTTTTAGAACATGACGAACTAGTGTATGAATCAACGTACGTACTAAATTACGAATCAGGAGGTTTCAGTATGAAGCTGGGAGTATTTATGGTGCTGCTGGGCGGGCGCAAGCTGGAGGACGCCCTGGATTATGTAGCTTCGAAGGGCTTGAAGGCCGTAGAGATTGGAACGGGAGGATATCCTGGCAATTCGCATTGCAATCCGGCTGAGCTGCTGGAGAATGAAGCCGCACTCAAGGCATTCAAGCAAGCGGTGGAGTCCCGTGGCCTGATGATCAGTGCGCTGAGCTGCCACGGCAATCCGCTGCATCCGCAGAAGGATATCGCTAAGGGCTTTCATGACGATTTTGTCAAAACGGTGGAGCTGGCTCAGAAGCTGGAGGTACCTGTTGTGAACACGTTCTCTGGTTGTCCGGGTGACCATGAGGACGCGAAATATCCGAACTGGCCGGTAGCTCCATGGCCGAATGATTATCAGGAGATTCTGAAATGGCAATGGGAGAACAAGGTGATTCCGTATTGGACAGAGTGGGGCCAATTCGCAGCGGACCGCAATGTGAAGATCGGCTTGGAGCTGCACGGCGGCTTCTCGGTGCACACTCCAGGTACACTGCTGCGCCTTCGCGAAGCGACAGGTGAAGTCATTGGAGCTAACCTGGATCCGAGCCATATGTGGTGGCAGGGCATTGATCCGGTGCAGGCGATTCATATTCTGGGCCGCGAGAACGCCATTCATCACTTCCATGCGAAGGATACGACGATTGATCCGGTAAATGTGAACAAGCATGGCCTGACAGACATGCAGTCCTATGCCAATATGATGGACCGTGCATGGCAGTTCCGCAGTGTTGGCTACGGTCATGATGTCAAGGTTTGGGCAGATATGATGAGCGCTCTGCGTCTGGTGGGCTATGATTATGTGGTCAGCATTGAGCATGAAGATGGCCTGATGTCCATTGAAGAAGGCTTCTCCAAGGCGGTATCTAATCTTCAGCAGGTGCTGATTGAGGAACCGCTGGGCGAGATGTGGTGGGTCTAACCGCGATCTAGCGGATTTGGAATATAGGGGGATTTGGCAGCATGCTAAACGTAACGATCTGGAACGAATTTGTACATGAGAATATTCACGATGAAGTCAAAGCGGTATATCCTGAAGGCATTCACAAAGCGCTTGCCGACGGCCTCCAGAATCCGGATTTTCATATCCGGACAGCGACGCTAAATGAGCCGGAGCACGGCTTAAGTGATGAAGTGCTGAACCTGACCGATGTGCTGCTGTGGTGGGGCCATATGGCTCATGACCGTGTCGATGATGCGGTAGTCAGCAAGGTGGTCGAGCGGGTTCGGAACGGGATGGGCCTGATCGTGCTGCATTCTGGACATTTTTCCAAGCCGTTTAAGGCACTGATGGGGACCAGCTGCGATTTGAAATGGCGTGAAGCGGGGGAGCAGGAGATTTTGTGGACTGTGAATCCATCTCATCCCATTTGTTCCGGCGTGAACAGCCAAATCATCCTGGAGCATGAAGAAATGTACGGGGAATTCTTCGATATTCCGGCGCCGGAGGAGCTGATCTTTGTCAGCAATTTTGCCGGAGGAGAGGTGTTCCGCAGCGGCTGCACCTTCAAGCGCGGCCAAGGGAATATTTTTTATTTCCGTCCGGGGCATGAAACGTATCCGACTTACTACAATCCTGAAATTTTAAAGGTCATTACAAACGGTATTTATTGGTCGGCTATGAACAGCTATGCGCTGAAGCCGGTCTTCGGAAACAGCCAGCCGCTGCGTCCGCTCGGAGTTCTCGTCTAGTCATAGCATTTAAGGGTACGGCTGCCTTCGGGGCAGCCGTATTTGTTTCAGGGAATGACGGTCACAGCCAAATTTTCATAAGAATATACAGGGAAAGGTTTTCAGTTTCCTAAAAATGTGCTAGAATATAATTCACTAACTTATCGTAAGCTATCAAGGATTGCAAGGTTTGTGACTCTGTGAAGAGGTGGAATAACATGGATGATGTAACAACCGGTTTGTGTCCCCGTTTTGAATGCGCCTTTGCCTTGCTGGGTAAACGCTGGAACGGACTGATTATTCAGTCTCTCATGAGCGGACCGAAACGATTTAAGGATATTTCAAATCTAATTCCTGCCATGAGCGATAAAATGCTATCCGAACGGATGAAGGATCTGGAGAGCGAAGGCATTCTGGTCCGGCATGTGTATCCGGAAACCCCGGTGCGGATCGAATACGAGCTGACGGATAAAGGAAGAGCGCTGAAGCCGGTTATGGCGGAGGTAGGGGCCTGGGCTGAGCAATGGGTCCGTGTCGAAATGAATACATGAAGCCAAGAGAAGGCCCTGAATTACATCTGCTGTAATGTCAGGGCTGTTTCTTTACACCCAGGCTCACTCACCTTCGGAAGCGGCTGCTAATATAATGAATCGAAGCTAAGGAGGCGAGTCAAGATGAATCCATTTGCAAATCTGCCGCATATTCGTTACTGCAAGAAGGAAGCTGCCGAGCTGGAGCAGGCCGCAGTTGTGCTGCAACGCATTTTTGACAAGACACTGCACCTGCTTCATCTATACCTGCCAGAGTCTCTATGGTGTGCTGCCACGGGGTTGACGAGGAAGACGGAGAAGGATGTGTTCTCTGAGCAGCTGAACAATCAGGTCATTTTACAGAAATGGATTCAGAGCCCGAAAGGCTGGAAATGTGTCGGTATGGAGCCGCTGGAAGGGGGGAAGGGGCAATCCGAGTCCATATTGCCTTCAGCAGACCCTCAGGAACAAGAGACTGCTTTCGGAGGACTGGAGGGCCGGGCAACCGGGCGGCTATTGCAAATGGTAATCTGGTCACAGTATGAAAAGATAGCGCTGCTGCATCCGTTTCTGGGAGGTGAGGCGTTCTATACGGCTGAGGAGCTGGATACTGTATCAGCTTACCTGGCCCCGACTTATCTAAGCCCGCAGCCGCTTCAAGAGGTGGGGAAGGAATACAAAGTGAAATCCTTATCGGCTGGCGTACCGATCTATCAGGAGAAAATCCCTGCTCCGACCTTGGTGATGGATGCCGGCGGGCGCAGGCTGGCTGGGCTGTGGATGACAGGGGTACACCTGTCTGCCGGCGGCTTTGCAGGCATTAAGCCGTATTTGAAGGTCCCGCAGGGCGAACGGACCTATATGAATGCGAGTTTTACATAACCTACAATGTTTTGTTAGAGGGCAGGCGTGTTGATTAACCAGATATTGGGTCAGGCGTTTTATTGCACTTATCCAGTAGCATGGAAATGGCGACCTTCCACTCGGGAGATAGCTTATCCAACAGGAACAAGCGGACGAAAGACACTAACGCGAGCGATTTGCACTTTATGATGGATGGCTTGGTGCTGCTATGCAACCATTGGAGAAGAATAAAGGCGATTAAGGCAGCGAATAATTGTCCGTATACAGCATTTTCAGTCGTGCCAAATAAGGTGGGGACATTGAGAGGTTGTTTGATCCATCGAAAGAAAACCTCTATGCCCCACCGCGCTTTATAGATCGCTGCGATTTGTTCAGCCGACACATGGAGCAAATTGGTTGCCACACGAATCTCGTTTCCATGGTCATCTTGAAAAAATACCACGCGATGTCGTTTTTCAGATCGACATTGTTCGGTACCCAGCTTGCACGTGATGTCCCTAGTTACATTAGAGCCTTTCACAACTTGGCGTTGCAGAGAACGCGGGGTCACCAAGGTCATGTTTTCTTTGATACGAATCACAAAATATTGATGTTGCTCTACGTCATTATCGAAACGCTCAATCTTTCCGTAAGCGCGGTCCTCAACC
>NZ_JBISEO010000021.1:0-58417 GCF_044383795.1 Paenibacillus sp. JSM ZJ436 | reverse complement strand
TGACCAATACTAATCGGTCGAGGGCTTATCCTACAAGCTTTGCGAAGCAAAGCTAGCTACGAAAGCATCCACAGAGCTTTGCGAAGCAAAGCTAGCTACGGAAGCATTACGCTAATGATCAATCTAACAACGTACATTCGTTTCGTATCTAGTTTTCAGGGAGTCAATCTCTGTAACTGCATAAGGTTATGATGGAGAGATACCCAAGTGGCTATAAGGGGACCCTCTGCTAAGGGGTTAGACTGCGTAAGCGGTGCGAGGGTTCGAATCCCTCTCTCTCCGCCATTCATAATACCTGAATGCAAATATTAGTATGGCGGTGTAGCTCAGCTGGCTAGAGCGTACGGTTCATACCCGTGAGGTCGGGGGTTCGATCCCCTCCGCCGCTACCATACATACCTGGAGGCTTAGCTCAGCTGGGAGAGCATCTGCCTTACAAGCAGAGGGTCGGGGGTTCGATCCCCTCAGCCTCCACCATGTAATTTTTCATATGCCGGTGTAGCTCAATTGGTAGAGCAACTGACTTGTAATCAGTAGGTTGGGGGTTCAAGTCCTCTCGCCGGCACCATTATAAATGCGGAACTGTGGTGTAGAGGCCTAACATGCCTGCCTGTCACGCAGGAGACCGCGGGTTCGAATCCCGTCAGTTCCGCCATTTATATTTTTCACCTTAAATTTCATGCATGGCTCGGTAGCTCAGTCGGTAGAGCAGAGGACTGAAAATCCTCGTGTCGGCGGTTCGATTCCGTCCCGAGCCACCTTTTGTTTTTGGAGGATTAGCGAAGTGGCCAAACGCAGCAGACTGTAAATCTGTTCTCGTACGAGTTCGGTGGTTCGAATCCATCATCCTCCACCAGTTTTATGAGCCATTAGCTCAGTTGGTAGAGCACCTGACTTTTAATCAGGGTGTCGAAGGTTCGAGTCCTTCATGGCTCATCCGAAGGTCGTCAATTTTAATTGACGGCTTTTTTTGTATTTTATTAGGAAATCCATCATGTAAGCATTGTCGTTGAACGGATAGGATGTGCTACAATGATAAAAAACGACAAAGTGGTGGGAGTCATCATGGCGGAGATCAAACAAATCGTTCAGCTCTTAAAACAAGCATTAAATATACGCGTAACCTCGAGACTCATATCGGATGAAGAAGTAAGTAAGTCTGAAAAGGTAGATCGCAACGGCACACTCTATTTTTACCATAAAGCTGAAGATCAAATTTGGATACCGCTGGAGGCGGAGCAGACCAATCAGGTGCTGGCATTTCGTGCCGAAGATCTGACAGACTCCGAAATTATCTTAATTCAGCTGTGGCTGCATTCCGTAAGAAGTAAAGAAAGCAGCATGAACCCTAGAACAGGATCCAAACAAGAGGACGAGCGGCAGCTCCGCAAATTAGGGGAGTGGATCGTTCATAGTTTGCAAGCCGGTCAGCTGGAGGCAGAGCTCCCGGAAGACATAGGCATGAGTGACGGGTTGACTAAAGATATGATTCCTTTCCTTTTAGTTAATGAGAGCGATCATGTTATAGACATTCAATATAAGGTCCTGTCTAGACTGCTTCGCAGTTATTTTAATGGGGAGGTCACACTGATTCCGTTGCACGAGGCAGAGTGGCTAATTCTCGCGAAGCAGGAGCTTCTGCAGAGTATCAAGGATGATATGGATGACCTGTTGGATGAGAAGGGTCAGGAGCGAGGACATGAAAATGCACTGTACTCTTTTTGTGTGGGATTGCATGAGCTAATCTCTACCGAGTGGGTGGGTGATTTTTATGTCAGCAGTATTCCGGAAGCGGATGCCCTGCATGGCCTCCCTGATGCTGTGAACCTATTGAAGCAGACGATGCACTTGGGAAGAATTTTTCAGGTCAAGGAGCATATACATCTATCGGGCAGCCTGCACCTGGAACGATTGCTGTTTCACATTCCGCAGGAGCAGCGGGCGCTGTATCTTCAGCAGTATGCCGAAGGCTGTACAGAATTGTTTCATGATCCGGAGACACTGTCTACCTTGGAGTCTTTTTTTGATCTGGACTGTAATGTTAGTGAAACAGCGAAGCATTTATATATCCACCGCAACACCCTCTTATATAGACTGGACAAGATAAAACAGGAAACCGGACTGGACGTTCGCAGCTTTAATGACGCAGTATTGGTGAAGCTTACACTCCTATTGTACAAATTAACGAAAAGAGCCTAAAATTTTTGTGCAGATTGTGCATAGCCAGCAACCACGCGGTCATGTAATATAAAGATATTCAATGTATCCGATTTCATTTCATAATATGAACAAGGGGGCAATTAGCATGGCAGGTGTACGCTTAGAGCACATTTACAAAAAATATGCAGGTTCCGATAAGGCAACGGTAATTGACGTTAACCTTGATATTAAGGATAAAGAATTTTTGGTTCTGGTAGGTCCGTCCGGTTGTGGTAAGTCCACTACACTGCGTATGATCGCAGGACTTGAAGAAATCTCCGAAGGTAAACTGTACATCGGCGACCGCGTTGTTAACGACGTAGCACCGAAAGACCGTGACATTGCGATGGTATTCCAATCCTACGCTTTGTACCCGCACATGAATGTGTATCAGAACATGGCCTTTGGCTTGAAGCTCCGTAAAGTAAAGAAGGATGAAATCGACAAGCGTGTACGTGAAGCAGCGAAGATTCTCGACATCGAGCATTTGCTGGACCGTAAACCGAAGGCACTCTCCGGTGGTCAGCGTCAGCGTGTGGCCTTGGGTCGTGCGATCGTCCGTGATCCGCAAGTGTTCCTGATGGACGAACCACTTTCCAACTTGGACGCGAAGTTGCGCGGTCAGATGCGTGCTGAGATTACAAAGCTGGTAAAGCGTCTTGAAACTACTTGTATCTATGTAACGCATGACCAGATCGAAGCGATGACGATGGGTGATCGGATCGTCGTTATGAAGGACGGAATCATCCAGCAGGCGGCTTCTCCGGAAGAGCTGTACAACCAGCCTGTAAACATGTTCGTAGCAGGCTTTATCGGTTCCCCGACAATGAACTTTATTTCCGGTAAGCTTTCCGAGCAAAACGGCGGCGTATTCTTCACTTCCGAAGGCCTGAATGTACAGGTTCCTGGCGGTAAAGCACAGCTGCTGAAGAACAAATCCATGATCGGTAAGGAAGTAATCATGGGCGTTCGTCCGGAAGACATTCACGAAGAGCCAGTATTCCTGGAAGCTTCCCCGAACACGGTATTTAATGCCAAGGTTGACGTAACCGAGAACCTGGGTCACGAAATGCTCTTGTACCTGAGCGGACTGGGCAACGATACCGTAATCGGCCGTGTGGATGGACGTTCCACCACTCGTGAAGGCGACAATGTAAAGCTGGCAGTAGACATGAACAAAGTTCATCTCTTTGACAGAGAATCCGAATTGAACATATTGCTGGCAGATTAAGATCCCAGCATATCGATAGAAACCGCCCTGCTGGGCGGTTTTTTACTTTATAGAGCATTGGATTGCTGAGCACGTGAGACTGTTTGTTTACAGGGGCAGGCCCTGGCGATCGCGGCTGAGAACATTGCATTAGACACCTGATTCCTGTTAAGATGATCAAGAAGTATGACCTGGGAATCCATAGCAGGAAGGGTTCGTGCGGTAGCAAGTGCAAGTACGCAAGTAAGCCCGAGGTCAAGAGCAAGAACCTTAACGGTTCACTTCATATAGCTACGAAAAGGGGTACGACCATGGCCAAGAAAGTACGGGTATCCGAGCTGGTGCAGCAATTCCAGCTGGAGGTTATTTCTGGTGAAGCGGGGCTGAAACGGCCGATCACAACCGACGACTTGAATCGTCCGGGACTGGAGATGGCCGGATATTTCGAATACCATCCCATCGAACGGGTTCAGCTGCTGGGACGGACAGAGCTGGCATTCTATGCCATGCTGGAGCCGGAGGAGCGCAAAGACCGTATGTCACGTTTATGTACGGATGAAACACCTTGTATTATTGTGACACGTTCCCTGGAGGTTCCGGAGGAGCTAATCGAGGTGAGCAATGCCAAGGGCATGCCGGTGCTTCGCAGCAGCATGGCGACCACAACGTTAACGAGCCGGATTACCGGTTTCTTAGAACGCAAGCTGGCACCGACGACAACGATTCATGGTGTATTATGTGACGTCTATGGCGTTGGCATGTTGATTACAGGATCCAGCGGGATCGGTAAAAGTGAGACGGCGCTGGAGCTTGTCAAGCGCGGACATCGCTTGATTGCCGATGATGCGGTGGAAATCCGGCAGACCTCGGACTACCAGCTTCACGGTACTGCACCGGAGCTGATCCGGCATCTTCTGGAAATTCGGGGCGTTGGCATTATTAACGTCATGACCTTGTTCGGTGCGGGTGCGGTACGCAATAACAAGCGGATTACACTTGTGGTTCGACTGGAAGCCTGGCAGCAGGATAAGCAATATGATCGTCTGGGTCTGGATGAGGAAACGACACGAATTATTGATACCGACATTCCCCTCGTTACCATACCCGTCCGACCAGGCCGAAACCTGGCGGTCATTATCGAGGTTGCGGCTATGAATTATCGCCTGAAGCAGATGGGTTTAAATGCGGCGCTGCAATTCACGAACAAATTAACGGCAACCATTGCCGAGGATATGGACGATATGGACTAGGGGGAATTGGGGATGTCTCTGCTCATCAATCCGATTGCATTTCAAATAGGCTCGCTGCCGGTGCATTGGTACGGAATTATTTTGGGTCTGGGCGCATTGGCAGGCTTACTGCTTGCGATCAGAGAAGGGAAGCGCTTCGGCATACCGCAGGAATTCTTCATGGACCTCCTGCTGCTCGGGGTACCGTCTGCAATTGTAGCGGCCCGAATTTATTATGTCGCCTTCAAATGGGAGGATTACAAGGATAATATTTGGGATGCCTTCAAGATTTGGGAGGGTGGTATTGCCATCTACGGCGCCCTGATCGGGGCCATTATTTGTGCTTTCATTTATGTTCGCAGACAGGGCTACTCCTTCTGGCGAATTGCCGATATTTGTGCACCATCGCTGTTAATCGGGCAAGCTATTGGCCGTTGGGGTAACTTTGTGAACCAGGAAGCCTATGGCGGACCGGTGGAAGAGTCTTTTTTACGAAACACACTGCACTTGCCTGATTTTATTGTCGATCAAATGAACGTAAAAGGCGTATTCCATCACCCTACGTTCCTTTATGAATCGCTGTGGAATTTCGTGGGCATCGCGCTGCTGCTGGTGCTTCGAAGACAAAAGTTTCTGCGTGCGGGCGAGCTGTTTATCAGCTATTTCATCTGGTATTCCATCGGACGCTTCTTTATTGAAGCGCTGCGTACTGACAGCTTGGCGTTTCAAGGCTCGGCGGGCCTGGCTTCCTTCCTGAACAGTCTGTGGAGCCCGATGACCTGGATGGGCTTTGAACAGGGCTATCTGGATCCTGTATACGGAAACGTTCGGATTTCCCAGCTGCTAGCTCTGCTGATTATTATCGCCGCCATTGCACTGATTGTGATCCGCCGGACTACGGGAAAAGCGAGCGCAAGATATATGGACCCGATTGTAAGCACCAAAAATGCCGGAGCACCTACGCCGGAAGCGGATCTGAACCGTTCCCGCCGCAAGGAGGAGCTCTCAGAACAGCGATCCACGTCAACGCCGGAGACGCCGAAGCCCCAAGCGCGGCAGACGGATTCTGTAGTGGACTCGCCAGACGATAAAGAAAAGTAAAAGCTCGCACAAGGAGTAACGTAAATGATTGAAACTGTACTTTTTGATCTGGATGGCACGATTATAGATACCAATGACTTGATTATTGCTTCATTTATGCATGTATTTCAGCGCAATCCCGATGGACCGCTGACACGAGAACAGATCATTCCCCACATGGGGACTACACTGGAGTATCAGCTTCAGACCTTCTCTGGCCTAGAGGACGTCGAGGAGCTGGTTCCCTTATACCGCGCGTACAATAAACAGCATCATGATCAAATGGTCAAAACCTTTCCCTACGTCAATGAAGTGGTGGAATGGATTCAAGGACAAGGCCTTCGCATGGGCGTCGTAACAACGAAGATCCGGCCGTCGACGCTGATGACGCTGGACAAATTCAAGCTGGCTCCCTACATGGATGCCGTGGTGACGGTCAATGATGTAGAGCATCCGAAGCCCCATCCGGAGCCGGTGCAAAAGGCGATCGAGCTTCTGGGTGCTAACCCGGCAACGACCCTGATGGTGGGCGACAGTGCGGTGGATATGCAGTCGGCCAAGGCGGCAGGAGCACTTGCAGCAGGGGTCGCCTGGTCATTGAAGGGGCCGGAAATGCTGCGGTCATGTGGAGCCGATTATATTTTGCAGGATATGCGTGATCTGTACCGTCTGCTAGAGCCGGGGCAAGGATAGCCTAAATGAATCTGAAGCACCAAGAGCCAGCAGTTCAGATCCAGCAAAAGAAATGGAGCCGTTAAGAATGGGCAGGAACGTAACTCGCTATCCCGTAGAGGGCCATAATGCGCTTTGGCATATTTATCGAACCGTGAGCCCCTGGAAAGGGGTCAAAAACTTTATTTGTATTCAGTTGGCGCGCTACTGCCCGGTGCTTCCGCTCAAGAACTGGATTTACCGGCGCACGCTGGGAATGAGAGTAGGGAGTCATACGGCGTTTGGACTGATGGTGATGGTGGATGTATTCTTTCCCGAACGGATCACGATTGGCGAAAATTCAGTCATTGGATATAACAGCACTATCCTGGCTCATGAATACCTGATCAAGGAATATCGGCTAGGGGATGTGGTGATCGGGGACAATGTGCTGATCGGTGCCAATGTCACGATTCTGCCGGGCGTCACAATCGGAGACGGCGCTGTGGTTGCCGCGGGTGCTGTCGTGCATAAGGATGTAGCGCCGGGCGCTTTTGTCGGCGGAAATCCGCTTCGGGAGCTAAAGCCTTCTAAGCCAGAAGAAGAGAATGCATGAGTACGTTACCGCAATAAAGTTCCAATCTTTATGGACTTGTAGTAAAATTAGTAAGGACGCAAAAGTAAATGTAAGCTAGTAGCTCCCACGAGATGCGCCGTGAGGGGCTTTTCTTTTTTTAGGATGAAGGTTTTAGGGTTGGAAGAGTAGGAACAAGAGCGAATGGTTTAATGATTCATGTCCTGCAAATTTAAAAGGGAGTGAAAAGCAATGGAAGCCACCATCAACTCAAGGGAGAGGCTGCCGCAGCTGGACATCTACCGCGCCATGGCTATTTTAGGTGTATTGCATGTCCATGCCACCTCGTTTGCCACCGTCGAAGCTGTAGACTCCCGATTCTACTTTATGATCAATTTTATCAATATCTTTTTTAAGTACGGGACGCCTTCTTTTATTTTTTTGAGCAGCTTTGTGCTGTTCTACAATTATTATGACCGGCCGCTGACCAAAGGACTGATTCTTAACTTCTACAAAAGACGGCTGCTGTTCATCCTGCTTCCGTATTTGCTCATTTCGATCGGATATTTTGGAGTACGGCTCTACCAAAATGGAATGCTCTCCGGTCCGCTGGACGGATCAGCATTATGGGCTGATTTCTGGCATCGGCTGATTACCGGTAAAAATTATACGCATTTATACTTTGTTTTTATCAGCTTGCAGTTCTATATTCTGTTTCCGCTGTTCCTGCTGCTGTTCAAATCCTCCAAATTTCTGGTGCGCTGGGCGGTCCCGATCGGATTGCTACTGCAGTGGGGATTCATTCTCTGGAACAAGTACGATTTGAAGTTTGTGGATAAAGGCAGCCTTGCGATCTCTTATATGGCCTATTATGTACTGGGAGCGTACCTGGCGATCCATTATGATACCTTTAAGGCCTGGCTGAGCTCCAGCTGGAAAGATCAGACCCCGCGGCAGAAAAAGGGTACCTTCATCCTGTGGGTCGGCTGGCTGGCAATGGGGCTGTCGCATGTTCTGATCTGGTATGAGGCGCGCCTGTACAGCAATTGGCATGATTCGTTGTGGTATGAGGGACTGTGGAACATGCATACGATGCTCTCGGCGCTGGTGCTGATGCAGCTCACCAATTGGCTGTTCAACAGCGACTGGAGGATGATGAAATCTATGCTGATCCGGATTGGAGAGCTTTCTTTTGCCATCTATTTAGTGCATCCGCTCTGGCTGGCTTTTTATCGGCTGTATGATTTCAATTTAAATCCGGTCACGGATGATTATCTGATCTGGGTGTATGGGGGAATGGTTACGGCACTGGTAATCAGCGCAATTGTGGTGCAGACCATCATGAAATACATGCCGGGGGCCTGGATGCTGCTAGGCAGTGTGCCCAAATCCCTCAAGAGCAAGATGCCCTCTCCTCCAAAAGGAAATCCCAAACGGGACGTTCGCGCCGGGGGAAGGAGCCGGTCGGTCGATTGGTAGCTGATATAGCTGTCCGCGAGAAGCGCGGGCGGCTTTTTTGTGCTGAGAAGGAATGATGATTTAACGTGAAAGCAGAGGGTCATACAGGTTATAATACAGAGTACGGGCTGTAGATGATACCGATACGCTTGAGGTCAGTAAGGTGAATTGACGGCGTAGGCAGGGATATGATACTATAGCCATTATTCTTTACTTTATTAGCAAGGTAGCACTTTACCATAATAAAGAGTCAGGTGTTATTTTATAGAGGGTAATGCCGGACTTGATCGTTTAAAAATAGAATTCGAGGTGACTACGCCATGTCTAAACCGAAAGGTTTTGAAAAACCCGCCGGTGTGCGGGACTATCTCCCCCATGCGGTATCCCGGCTGCGCCAGATTGAATCCCGGGTGCTGCAATGCATGGAGCGCTGGGGTTATCGGCAAATCATGACCCCGACGATTGAATTTTATGATACGGTGGGTGTGTCGAGCTCCACCTCTGACCAGAAGCTGTTCAAGCTGCTCAATAACCGGGGCACGACAATGGTGCTGCGTTCCGATATGACGGCTCCTATTGCCCGGGTTGTATCGTCTCTATTAAAGGAAGAAGCTCTGCCGATTCGCTTGTCCTACCATGCCAATGTGTTTCGGGCAATCGAAGAGGAAGCGGGACGGGAGGCTGAATTTTACCAGACTGGCGTGGAGCTTGTGGGAGACGACTCTCCGGAGGCGGATGCCGAGGTGGTGGCGCTTGCGATTGAGAGCCTTCGGGCGGCAGGCGTGAAGACGTTCAAAATGGCTATGGGTCATATGGGCTTCCTCAACGGACTGCTGGAAGAGGTGCTGCCGGACCGTCCGGGCGATCAGGAGAGCCTGAAGCGTGATCTGCTGAACCGGGACTATGTCGGCTATCGCAGCACTATTCAAGCTCTGCAGCTGCCCCCGCAGGAGGCAGCGAAGCTTGAGGGCATTCTCCGTCTGCGCGGCGGCCGGGAGGTATGCACGGAAGCGAGAGAGCTGAGCCTGAACCCGCTGGCCCGGGCCTCGATCGAGCATCTATGCAAGGTGTGGGAGGTGCTGGAGGCTTACAATGCTTCTAGTCATGTGCTGATTGACCTGACCATGATTGGTGACTTCTCTTACTATACGGGTATGACCTTTGAAGGCTATGCGGCCGAGATCGGTTCTCCTGTAGCCAGCGGCGGACGCTATAACAAGCTGCTGCAGCAATTCGGCAGAAGCGTGCCGGCCACGGGCTTTGCTTTGAAGACGAACCGGATTCTGGATGGTGTGGATGCAGAGGACAGCGAAGCCGTGAAGCCGGTGCTGATTCAGTACACGCTGCAGCATCGCAAGGAAGGCTTGGCCAAGGCCAGTGCCCTCCGGGAAAGCGGCCGGATCGTAATTACCTCCATGATGGGGGATGGCGAGCATGGAAGCTTGCAGGATGCACGGAATGATGTTCCTGGTGCCAGCCTGCTGCATCAAGGCTATGACGAAATTATTACCTTACAATAGATCTCAATCCTAGACAGGAGGTGCCTCACATGGCAGAAACCTTAAAAGTAGCTATGCCCAAGGGACGGATATACAAGAAAGCCTCAGCCCTGTTTCGCGAGGCCGGGCTGCCGATTCCCCTTGACGTGGATGAAACGCGCAAGCTTGTGATCCCGCTGCCGGAGGCGGGAATGGAATTTATATTGGCCAAGCCTGTCGATGTTCCGACGTATGTCGAGTACGGCGTGGCGGATATCGGTATTGTCGGCAAGGACGTGCTGATTGAGGAAGACAAGGATGTATATGAGCTTCTTGATCTCGGCATTGCCCGCTGCCGCATGTCGGTCATTGGCCTGCCAGACTGGACGCCGGGCATCCGGCAGCGCGTGGCGACGAAGTATCCCAACACAGCCTCCCGTTACTTCCGGGAGCAGGGACAGCAGGTAGAGGTCGTCAAGCTGAACGGATCGATTGAGCTTGCCCCTTTGATCGGCCTGGCCGATCGCATCGTCGATATGGTTGAAACCGGTCAGACGCTGCGCGAGAATGGCTTGGTTGAGATGACGAGTATGTTCGAAATTACAAGCCGGCTCGTTGCCAACCGGGTCAGCTACCGGATGAAGAACCGGGAAATTCAGGAGCTGTGCGACCGGCTTCAGAGCGTTATTTTTGCAAATACAGACAAGTAGATCGGCAGCATAATTCATAGGAAGCAGGCGGGGAGGAATCAGGAATGAGAATAGTGCCGGCAGAGGAGTTTGATTTAAAGCGGGAAAGTGACTACGGCACACCCGAGCAGAATGAGGCCGTCAAGGAGATTGTCCGGAACGTTCGCCGCGAAGGTGATGCCGCCTTGCTGCGGTATACGGAGCAGTTCGACAACACGAAGCTGACAGCAAGCGGCCTGCGGGTACAGCACAGCGAGCTGATGGCTGCGTATGACGAGGTGGAGGAGTCGTTCGTGACCGCAATCCGTTCGGCAGCAGAACGGATTCGCAGCTATCATCAGAAGCAGAAGCGCAGCTCGTGGATGGATGTGCAGCCGGATGGAAGCATCCTGGGCCAGATTATTCGGCCCCTGCAGCGAGTCGGTGTATATGTGCCCGGCGGGAAAGCAGCCTACCCCTCCTCGGTGCTGATGAACGTTATTCCGGCGCAGGTAGCCGGGGTGCCCGAAATTGTGATGGTCACCCCTCCGGCAACGGGAGGCACGGAAGGTATCAATCCGTACATCCTGGTGGCAGCAGCGGAGGCTGGTGTGACCGAGATCTACCGGGTGGGCGGCGCTCAGGCGATTGCCGCGCTGGCCTATGGAACCGCGTCGATTGCTTCTGTCGATAAAATTTGCGGGCCCGGCAACATTTATGTGGCGCTGGCGAAGCGCGAGGTGTACGGTGCTGTAAACATTGACAGCATTGCCGGCCCGAGTGAGATCGTCGTTCTGGCCGATGACAGTGCTGAGGCAGCGTATGCGGCAGCGGACCTGCTCTCCCAGGCTGAGCATGATGAAATGGCTTCGGCGGTGCTGGTGACGACGTCAGCAGCCCTCGCAAAAGCCGTCAGCGCAGAAGTAGAACGCCAGCTGGAGCTGCTGCCGCGCCGCGATATCGCCCGGGCATCGGTTGATAGCTACGGGGCGGCTATTGTGGCTCGCTCCATGGACGAGGCCATCTCGATCGTGAACAAGCTGGCACCGGAGCATCTTGAAATTATGACAGAGGACCCGATGGGCATCCTGGGCCGGATTGAAAATGCAGGTGCCATCTTCCTCGGTCCGTACAGCTCGGAGCCGGTCGGAGATTATTTTGCCGGTCCCAATCATATCATTCCGACTAACGGGACGGCACGCTTCTCCTCGCCGGTCGATCTGGACGATTTCATTAAGAAATCCAGCATGATTTACTATAGTAAGGAAGCACTGCTCCGCGACGGCGAGACCATCATGGAGCTGGCACGCCGGGAAGGGCTGGAGGGTCATGCCCGAGCGATCGAAATCCGGCTGGAGCAGGAATCACAAACAGGGGGGAATTCAGAGTGAGCTTTGAAGCTAACGGGCGGACGTCAAGCGTCAGCCGCAAAACGAATGAGACCGATATTTCCTTAAAATTCAATGTGGATGGTACCGGGGTGTCACAGCTGGAGACCGATGTGCCGTTCTTGAATCATATGCTGGATTTGTTCACGAAGCACGGACACTTTGACCTCAGCGTGAATGCGAAGGGCGACATCGAGATTGATGATCACCATACTGTAGAGGATATCGGGATTTGTCTGGGTCAGGTGCTGCGGGAGGCGCTCGGCGATAAGAAGGGCATCAAGCGCTATGCCAGCGTCTTTGTTCCCATGGACGAGTCTCTCGCTCAGGTCGTCATTGATATTAGCAACCGGCCTCATTTCGAGTACCGCGCGGAATATCCGACTCAGCAGGTCGGCTCTTTTGATACGCAGATGGTGCATGAATTTTTGTGGAAGCTGGCTCTGGAGGCGCGCATTACCCTGCATGTCATCGTGCATTACGGACACAATACGCATCACATGATTGAAGCGGTGTTTAAAGCACTGGGACGCGCTCTGGATGAGGCAACGAGTATTGATCCCCGCGTCACGGGCGTGCCATCCACGAAGGGAGTGCTGTAATACATGGCCATTGCGGTAGTGGATTACGGCATGGGCAATCTCCATAGTGTCAGCAAAGCGGTAGAGCGGCTCGGCTATGAGCCGCTGATTACCGGAGTGCGGGAGGAAATCTTGTCGGCGGACGGCATTATTCTGCCAGGGGTCGGCGCATTTGGAGATGCGATGGAGCATTTGCGGGAAAGCGGGCTTGATCAGGTCATGCGTGAGGCTGCGGCCGGGACAGCGCCGCTGTTAGGGATTTGTCTCGGGATGCAGCTGCTGTTCAGTCAAAGTGAAGAGCATGGTGTGCATGAGGGCTTGAATATTTTGCCCGGCAAGGTAGTCCGGTTTACAGGTGGAGATTACAAGGTGCCGCATATGGGCTGGAACAGCCTGAGCTTCCTGCAGCCGGAGGTGCCGCTGTTTGCGGGGCTTGAGGAGGGCCATGTGTACTTTGTCCACTCGTATCATGTTCTTCCTGAAGTGAACAGTGATCTTCTGGCCGTGACGGATTACGGGCAAACGGTGACCGCCATTGTCGGCCGGGGGCATGTATACGGCATGCAGTTTCACCCGGAGAAAAGCGGGGAGCTCGGCATGAGCCTCTTGCGCGGCTTTCTGGCGTTAACGGATGGAGCAAGCTAATTATTTCTACAGAAACGGGGAATCTGCAAATGTCATCATTCATTATTTATCCCGCGATTGATATCCGCGGCGGCAAGTGCGTCCGGCTCGTGCAAGGAGATTATAACCAGGAAACGGTTTACAACGACAGTCCGCTGTCTGTAGCCCGTTCATGGGAAGAGCAGGGCGGCAAATTCATTCATCTGGTGGACCTGGATGGAGCGAAAGCGGGGCATCCCGTCAATGATGAGATCATTGCGCAAATTGCAGCCCATGTTCAGGTGCCGGTTCAGGTTGGCGGCGGACTGCGCCGGATCGAGGATGTTGAGCGTCTGCTCTCTCTCGGTGTGAGCCGGGTTATTATCGGCACAGCCGCCATTGAGGACCGGGTATTCACGGAAACGGTACTGGGCCGCTATGGAGATAAGGTGGCGATCGGCATTGATGCCCGAAACGGATATGTCGCAACCCGCGGCTGGCTGGAAACGTCAGAGGTGCAGGCTGAGGTGCTGGCGAAGGAGCTTGCGGCGAAGGGCGCGGAAAACTTTATTTTTACCGATATTTCCCGGGACGGCATGATGCAGGGTCCGAATGTGGAAGCCATTGTAGCTTTAGCCAAAGCCAGCGGCCGGACGGTTATCGCCTCAGGCGGTGTGACGCGGATGGAGGATCTGGAGGCTCTGGGCAAGCACCGCGAGGACGGTGTCGGCGGCGCCATTGTAGGCAAGGCGCTGTACACAGGAAATATTGATCTGGCAGAGGCTGTCCAGAAGATTCAGAAGTGAAATTAATCGGGGGAGATGTGAAGGATGCTGGCCAAGCGGATTATACCTTGTCTGGATGTGAAGGATGGACGGGTCGTTAAAGGGGTTAACTTTGTCAATCTGCGTGATGCCGGAGATCCGGTAGAGCTAGCTGCGCTATATGACCGGGAAGGCGCCGATGAGCTGGTCTTTCTGGATATCTCCGCTTCCGTGGAAGGCCGGGCGACGATGGAGGAGGTTGTGCGGCGGACGGCGGGAGAGATTGCGATTCCCTTTACCGTCGGCGGCGGCATTTCCTCGGTGGACGATATGAAGCGGATCCTGCGCGCCGGTGCGGACAAGATCGGCATGAACACGGCAGCTGTGAGGCAGCCAGAGCTTATATCCGCCGGTGCACGGCGCTTCGGCTCTCAGTGTGTCGTCGTAGCCGTGGACGCAAGGTTCAATCCGGAGTGGGATGAGTGGGAGGTGTACACGCACGGCGGACGTACCCCTTCCGGCATTAAGGCACTGGATTGGGTTAAACAGGCGGAGTCGCTGGGGGCCGGAGAAATTCTGCTGACCAGCATGGATGCCGACGGCACGAAGGATGGCTTCGATTTGAAGCTGACCTCGGCCGTGTGCAGCACGGTATCCATTCCGGTAATCGCCTCTGGCGGAGCCGGGAAGGAAGAGCATTTCTATGATGTGTTCACCGACGGCCGGGCAGATGCGGGGCTGGCGGCGACGATTTTTCACTATAAAGAAATCGGGATTCCTCAACTGAAACAACAATTGAAGCATAAAGGAGTGGAGATCCGATGAGCGTACATGATGACATGATGCAGGATTTGTCCTTGCAGCAGGTGTCGGAGCATATCCGCTGGGACGAGAATGGTCTGGTTCCGGCGATCGTGCAGGATGCAGAGACCAAGGAAGTATTAATGATGGCGTACATGAACCGGGAATCCCTGCAGCTGACCCTGGAAAAAGGAGAAACCTGGTTCTGGAGCCGCTCCCGAAAGGAGCTGTGGAACAAGGGGGCAACCTCTGGCAATACGCAGACGGTGATCTCTCTGTCCTACGATTGTGATGGCGACACGCTGCTGGTGCTGGTAGATCCTAAAGGACCTGCTTGTCACACCGGCGAGAATACCTGCTTCTTCAACACGATTACCGTTCAGGGACAATCGACAGTGTCCGGCGAAGATGTGCAGTCCTCGGGCAGCCAAGACCGCTTTGCAGTGCTGGGTGAGCTGGAGCAGGTCATTGCACAGCGGGAAGCAGAGCGTCCGGAAGGGGCATATACGACCTATCTGTTCGATAAAGGCGTGGATAAGATTCTGAAAAAGATCGGGGAAGAAGCCTCCGAGACGATTATTGCGGCTAAAAATCGCGATAACGAGGAGCTGCGCCTGGAGGTCAGCGATCTGATTTACCATCTGATGGTGCTGCTGCAGGAGCGCAAGCTGCCATTGGATCATATTCTGGACGAGCTGGGCCGCCGTCATGAGCGTCCACGCCGCGACGGTTAAAGAGGGCACAAGGCTATGCATATTGACTATCACACTCACCATGCCCGGTGCGGACACGCTGTTGGAGCACTGGAAGAGTATGTATTGCGGGGCATTGAGATTGGGCTGGACCAGCTGGGCCTGTCCGATCACATGCCGCTTATTCATATCAAGCCGCATGAATATTACCCGGAGATGGCGATGCCGATGGAGGAGCTTCCACGCTATGTGGAGGAATGCCTGACCCTCAAGGAGCGCTATAAAGGCCAGATTGAGATCCGTGTCGGTCTGGAAGGGGACTATATCGAAGGCTATGAAGAGGACGTCCGGAAGGTGATTGAGGCGTATCCTTGGGATTATGTGATCGGCTCGGTCCATTTTCTCGGGAAATGGGATATTACCGATTACCGCCAGACTCATGGCTGGGAGGGGCGTGACCCGATCACGGTATACAGGCGCTATTACGATGCGGTCTGCAAGGCGGCATCGACAGGCTTGTATGACATTATGGGACATCTGGATGTCATCAAGCGCTTCGGCTTTACCCCTGGGCCGGAGCATCAGGATGAGGTTGTGGCGCTGGAGAATGAGGCGCTTGCCGCTGTCCGCCGGAGCGGCAAGGCGATGGAGCTGAACGCCTCCGGTCTGAGCAAGGACTGCCGGGAGATGTTTCCAAGCCGGCGTATGCTGGAGGAGGCCCTTCGGCTCGGCATTCCGCTGACGCTCGGCTCTGACGCGCATCAGCCCTTGAAGCTCGGTGAGCATCTGGATCAGGCGAGGGAGCTGTTAATCGAGCTCGGAGTGAAGCAGGTGGCTGTCTTTGAGGGACGGCAGCGGGACATGGCTGCGCTGTAATGGAAGCGGCCAGCCTTTTGAAGCTGTTCTAAATGTACCGCCAATTATACAGGCTGTTTCCTGAAGTCATAGTCCCGCGCTCTATGTTCTTATGAGGAGCGCGGACTGGCGGCTGATGGAGACGGCCTGCTTGCGCGACAGCGCTTTCCTGATGCGCTATAATAGAGTACAAGCAATCCCTATACTTTGGGTATTCCAGGAGGCATTCATGTATCAGAAACTTCGTCTGTTCGCCGGATCATCCAATCCGCGGCTGGCCGCGGATATCAGTCGGCAGCTGGGCGTCGAATTGGGCAAGATCAAGCTGTCCCGTTTCAAAAATGGAGAAATCTACGTCCATTATGAGGAAAGCATCCGTAATTGTGATGTGTTTCTGCTGCAGTCCTTCTCCCATCCGATTAATGAAATGTTCGTAGAGCTGCTGGTTATGATTGATGCGGCCAAGCAGGCCTCTGCACGCACGATAAATATTATTGTCCCCTACTACGGCTACGCCCGGCAGGAGAGAAAAGCTGCACCCCGCGAGCCCATATCCGCCAAAATGGTCGCCGATGTGCTGACGACAGCCGGAGCCAGCCGCGTCATTACCATTGATCTGCATGCCCCGGCTATTCAGGGCTTCTTCAATATTCCAGTCGATCATCTGACGGCCATGGATCTGATCACCAACTACCTGAGAAGCAAGCAGCTGGAGCAGCCGGTCATCGTCTCTCCCGATGCCGGCCGGGCTAAAATTGCCGAGAAGCTGGCAGGCCGGCTGGGTGCGGGCTTTGCGATGATGGTCAAGCAGCGCCCGGCCCATAATGAAGCGGTCATTACGCATGTGGTTGGAGACGTAGAGGGACGCACGCCAATCATCATCGAAGATATTATTGACACAGGTACTACCATTGTACAGGTCGTGGAGTCTCTCAAGAAGTTAGGCGCCAAGGATACGATCGTATGTGCGACGCATGGCGTATTCTCGGGGGAGGCATTGTCCCGCCTGGATCATGGCCATATCAAGGAGCTGGTAGTGACAGATTCCATCGCGCTTCGGGAGCCGCCGATGAAAGGCATGACCATCTTATCGGCAGCGCCGATCCTCGCTGAAGCCATCCATATTATTATGGAAGGCGGCAGCATTGCGACCTTATTTAAAGACGCCGGCGTCTGATGACCGGCGTCTTTTTCTCTGCAAGCGGCAGGAGATCATGGTATACTGTTGAGGATAGAGAGAAGCAAGTTAAAGGAGGTGTCTTGCTTCGATGCATGCAAACATTCCAGGTCATCAGGACCTGCAAAATATAATTCCTATCGATTACAACGCTAATTTTTTCTTTGAACGCGCCGTGAAGTCGCTGGACCGTTTCCAATATGGCAAGGCGCTGAAATATTTTCGCAAGGCTGTGGAATATGAACCGGATAATCCTGTGAATCATTGCAATATGGCGGGTATATTATCAGAGACCGGTGATTATGAGGGCTCGAACCGGGTATTGAAGCATATACTGGATCAGGTAGATTCCTCGATGACGGAATGCCATTTCTATATGGCGAACAACTACGCGAATCTGGAGCAGTTTGAAGAAGCCGAGCAGGCGCTGATTACGTATCTGGAGGAGGATTCCAGCGGCCAGTTTATGGACGAGGCCGAAGAGATGATGGAGCTGCTTCACTATGAGCTGAACCGGCCCACGAAGGTGAACAAGATCAAGAGCCGCGAGGGCATGGTGGAGCATGAGCAGGCACGCGCGCTGCTGGAGGAAGGGAAATTCGCTCAGGCTGCCAAGCTGTTGGAGACGATCGTAGAGGACTGTCCGGACTTTATGTCGGCCCGCAACAATCTGGCGCTTGCCTTCTATTACATGGGCCGCTTCGCGAAGGCGAAGGAGGTCATCGGTGATGTGCTGGACAAGGAGCCGGGCAATCTGCATGCGCTGTGCAATCTGGCGATTTTTTATCAGCATGAGAAGGATGAGGAAGGGCTTCACCGTCTGCTGGACATGCTGTCTGTTACGGTTCCGTTTCATCAGGAGCATGTCTTCAAGCTCGCGACAACGATGGGCATTCTGGGGAGGCACGAAGCGGCCTACGGCCATTTTCGCCGTCTGACGAAGGATGAGGAATTTAGCAGTGATGCAAGCCTGTATCATTATACAGCCGTTGCAGCCTGCAACAGCGGCAGAATGGAAGATGCGGTCAGATACTGGCGCCAGTGCAAGAGGCTGGACCCGGCAAATGATGTCGCTGATTTCTACCTGGCTCAGCTGGACTCTTTGCAGGAAAGTGATTCCGGAAGCCTGAAGGTCAGCTATCACTATCATCTCCCCTTTGAAGAGCAGTTTAAGGTGTGGGAGCATGATGGAGCTGCCTTAACTGAGGAAGCGAAGAGCAATCCGTTAATCCGCTCCTCCTTCTTCTGGGCGCTACGCCATGGCGAGCCTCACATCAAGCTGCAGGTTATACAGACGCTGGAGCTGATTGCCGATGAAGAGGTTCAGCATGCGCTGCACCTGTTTCTTCAGGAGCCAGGAGAGGATGTAGAGCTGAAAGCTGCGGCGGAGCTCGTGCTAACGCGCTTGGAGGGAGCTTCAGGCCGGGAGGCAGCAGACGAGATGCCCAGCGACTCGTTAAACGAGGTCCTTCCGGAGTGGCATAAGGAATGGCAGCAGGTGCTGGATCTGGCGGTCTCTATGGGACAACGGCAGGACCCTTACCGCAAAAGAGAGATGGAAAGGCTCTGGTCTCAATTCCTGAGCCGGATGTATCCCGACATTCCGAAGATGCGTAACCTTTCCGGCTGGGCGGCAGCGCTGGAATATACGGCCGGCAAGCTAGCGGGAGACTCGTATACGTATGAGAAGCTCGCGGAGCGCTATCAGATTTCATCCTCTACCGTGAGGCGTTACGCCCGGCAGCTGGCAATGACGGATGCCGATCGGGAAGAGGCTCGCAATAATTTTCGCCCGTTTACAGAAAAATCTTAGAACCGGGACAAGCTAACCAACAGGACCCAATAAAGGAGGCAATCTCTATGTACAAATCAATCGTAATCGGAACCGGCCCTGCCGGACTGACCGCAGCCATCTACCTGGCACGCGCGAATATGAAGCCACTGGTCATTGAAGGAATGCAGCCGGGGGGCCAGTTGACCACAACTACCGAAGTCGAGAACTTTCCGGGATTCCCTCAAGGCATCATGGGACCTGAGCTGATGGATAATATGCGCCAGCAGGCAGAGCGCTTCGGTGCGGAATTCAAGAGCGCCTGGGTAGAGTCTGTTGATTTCTCGCAGCGTCCATTCAAGATTAATGTCGAGGGCATGGGAGAATTGCAGGCTGAGTCGGTCATCATTTCTACAGGTGCCTCGGCCAAGTATCTGGGCATTCCCGGGGAGCAGGAGAATGTGGGCCGGGGTGTCAGCACATGTGCGACCTGCGACGGCTTCTTCTTCCGCGGCAAAAAGATTATCGTGGTGGGCGGAGGCGATTCCGCGATGGAGGAAGCGAGCTTCTTAACACGCTTCGCTTCCAGCGTCACATTGGTTCACCGCCGGGAAGAGCTGCGCGCTTCCAAGATCATGCAGGATCGTGCTCGCGAGAACGAGAAAATTCAGTGGGCACTTGACCGTACACCGCTAGAGGTCGTAACGACGGAAACGGGCGTGAAGGGCTTGAAGGTTCGGAACAACGAGACTGGCGCCGAAGAGCTGATTGAAGCGGAAGGCGTATTCGTGGCAATTGGCCATACGCCGAACACAGGCTTCCTGGGAAGCCAGATCAATACAGATCCGACCGGATATATTCTGGTGAAGCCAGGCACAACGGAGACGAATATTCCAGGCGTGTTCGCCTGCGGTGACGTGCAGGATACCCGGTATCGCCAGGCGATTACCGCAGCCGGCTCTGGCTGTATGGCTGCCATGGATTGTGAGAAGTTCATTGAAGGTCATATGGTCCATGACTGGAGCGAAACGCTGAATCCGTAAATGGAGCTTTGAAGGTGAGAGGCCGGGCAACCGGCCTCTTTTTTGCGCGGCTCTATGATATGGATGATGATTGGCGAGAGCGGGATGTATGTTATAATGCGGATGAAATGAGGCACGGGACAGGGTCCACGGCCGATAGAGGAGCTTACAGATGCTAAACGACTATTTAAAGAAAAATAAAATGACCTGGATTGTGCTTGCCCCTTTGCTGGGCGGCTGGTTATTTCAAGCCCTGATGACGCGGATACCTGCGTCGGGCGTGCTGATCTGGACCATTCATCTCGGATTCGTGGTGTTCTGGTTCTGGGCCGGGCGACAGTTCTCGCAGATGAAAAAGAGTACAGCGCTCAGCTTTGTCATGGGTAACTCGCTGTGGCTAATATGTCTGCTGCTGTTTCTGTGGCAGTTTATGCTGGCCGGCGACGAATCCCGAAGCCTTGTGCTTGCACTGATGGCCCAGCTGTATGTGCTGCTGATTGTAGGATTTGGAACCCAGCTGCAGTTGCTTCTGACAGGGAGTATCGATGCTGCGCAAATCATTATTATGTCTTATATACTCATGCTGCTAGTGTTTACGGCGGGCTTTGTGTATGAGCGGGTGCGCAAGCCCAAGCCCGAGAACCACACGCTGTAAGCAAGAAAACTCACCAAGGTGGGCGGATTGCATATACTATCTCAGAACAGGACGGGTGCATGCTTAAAAAGCGGACGCCATGCTGGCATCCGCTGTCGGATGGACACGGCATATGGCCATGTCAGTATGACAATGCTTTATGACGTTTGCGGACCAGCCATGGCTATGCGCTGCGCTGTTAGCAGCGCTTCGACTTGGGCTTTGCGGTTCGCTTGCGCTGCATTGAGGGGCGCGGCTTCGTCCTGGCTGGCTTGGAAGGCCCGCCTGCAGCTGCTCTTTTTTTGCGCTTCTTGAGGGTCTTCTTCGGCGTCCAGCCCTCGCTGGCCCAGCTGCAATGCTCGCTGCCGAAGGAGTGGCTGCCGCCAACACCGCTGGAGCCGTCGTATGCGCCCCACTGATCCGGCGGGTGGAGCCCATCCGGGTACAGGCCGGAATGGTGGCTCTGCGAGTGGTGACCCGTAGAGGCATGGCCGCTGGAATGATGGCCGTGCGAATAGTGGCCTGCAGAGGCGTGGCTGCTGGAATGATGGCCGTGCGAAGCATGCCCGAGCGAGCCGGGGAAGCCGGGGAAGCCGGATTGATGCCCATGGTGCGCCTGACTGAGCGGCTCGCCGGGGAAGTAGCCGTCGTAAGCGCCCGGGGAAGCCTGACCGCCTGAGGACGGGGTTGCGGCGATTCCCTCTGAAGCATTGCCGGCTGCGGGAGACCACGGCCAAGCGGTGAAGGCTTTGACGCGGGCGGTTGTTCTTTTGGAATATGGAGAGACTGGCTTCGTTCTATTTGTACGCACTGTCCCTACTCCTTTCAAGATGGGAATGAAATCTAACTGCCACATTATATGTAATGAAGGTCAATATGGGACTGGTTTCATGCAGGGTAGGCTGCAAGATCAGCAGCTGCCTGCCTGGGGAAGGAAGGAGGCCTGGTATGGAGCTGCCGGTGTACCGAATCCTGATTGAGGACAACAAGCTGGCCTGGCTTAACAAGCACATCTGGTCGGAGCAGTTCGTCAAAGCCCGGATCTCTTATAAAGGAAAAGAGGTGCCTATCTCCCTCCGTTACCGCGGAGGGCACACCCGGGAATATCCCAAGCGCTCTTACGAAATTCGTACGGCGTCAGCCACCTATCATTTCAATGCTGAGCACGATGATCCATCATTAATTCGTAATGCCCTGTCGTTCCAGTTATTTGAGACGTTGAAGGTGCCGAGTCCCCGAACCCGTCATTGCCTGCTTTATATCAATCAAAAGCGGGCGGGCGTGTATTTGCAGATTGAGGCCGTGCTGCCGCGATTTTTTCGCAGGCGGAGGATTCCCGTGAAGAGCATCATTTACGCGGTAAACCGCCATGCCGACTTCTCCCACAAAGAAAGCCGCGGGCTGTCCTGGTTCGCAGGATACCGCCTGATCGCCGGGGAAGAGGGGGAGCGGCGGCGCTTCGTTGCCTTTTTGCAGGGAATGCATGAAGGGAGCAGGGCGGAGAGGGCGCAGTATCTTGAGCAGCATCTTCACGTGGAGCAGTATTTACGCTGGCTATGCGGGGCAGTGCTGACAGGGAATTATGACGGATTCAATCAAAACTATACGATCTACGAGCATGGAGAAACCCGGCGTTATCACATGCTGCCCTGGGACTATGAGGGCACCTGGGGGCGCAACTGCTACGGAAAGAGAGTAGGGGCGGATTTAGTCCGGATTACGGGCTATAACAAGCTGACCGAGCAGATTTTGAGCATCCCCTCCTACCGCAGGCTGTACCGGAGCCTGCTGCTTCACAGCATGGATACGGTATTTACTCCGCATAGGCAGCTGGAGCAGGCGGGAGAGCGGCTTGATGCTATCGCAGGGGAGCTGTACAAGGATAAGGAATATAAATGGAGCAGGCAGGAAATCCAGGCTGATCTCGGCGTCATCTACCGCTACATTCAGGATCGCAGAGGTTATATTTACAGCCGGCTTCATCAGCTGTGAACGTATTGGTATTCCCTCGAGACATATAGTAGCTTACAAAGAAAAATAACCAGCCAGGTATAACACCCTGAGCTGGTTATTTTGCCTTATATATGCTTTTGTCTTACAGATGTGGGCATCCAATGATCTACTTGGGAGATGGCTCCCTTGCTGTATTTACATTAATTGACTTCGAAGTAAGTCGCAATCTCTTCCAGCAGGAGGTTGGCTGCGAGGTAGCCGCCAGCCAGGTTCCATACGACCTCGTTCACCTGATGAACCTCGCCGGTCTTGGCCACATTCAGGCTCTGGAAGAGCGGCTCGTTCATCCACTCGTCGGCTGCCTTCTGAGCATCGGTGGAGCCTACGTCCTCCTGCACGAAGTAGAACATCACGTCACCGTCCATCGCCGGAATACGTTCCTTCGTCAGCTTCTCCACGAACTCGTTCTTGTCCTGATCGGCAGGTCTGGCAATGCCGAGCTGCTCCAGCATGACGCCGCTAAAGCTGTCCTTCATGTAGGTACGGACATCCGCTGCTGTGAAACGAACGACAGACACTTTCGTACTGGCCTTCTCGTCCAGCTTGGATTTCACTTCCTCCACACGCTTGTCAAAATCAGCAAAAGCTTGCTCGCCTTCGGCTTTCTTGTTTACCGCCTCGGCATACAGCGTCATGTTGTTCTTCCAGTTGCCGGACAGTTCTTCGGCAAATACAGTCGGAGCAATCTGCTTCAGCTGGTCATAGATTTGCTCGTGACGAACCTTGTTGCCGATAATGAGATCCGGCTTTAGTCCCGCGATCAGTTCGATGTTCGGCTGGGTTTCCTCTCCCAGCACCTCAACACCTTCCATCTGGTCCTTAATATGATCATACCAAGGGTCACCTACCCAGGATTGAACGGCACCGACAGGCTTCACGCCAACGGCCAGCAGCGCTTCTGTACCTTCGTTCGTCAGCACTACGACGCGCTCCGGTGTGCCTGTCAGTGTCTCTTCTCCCATCGCATGCTTGATGGTGCGGGACTCGCCTTCTGCAGCACTACCTTCGTTCGTGCTGTTATTGGAGCCGGAAGCCGCCGGCGTCTCTGCTGTATCACTGCTGGAGCTTCCGCCGCAGGCCGAAACGATCAGCAGCATGGACAAGGCCAACAGAACCAGCCAGGATTTATTACGAAATAAAGATGACATGTTTAATGCTCTCCCCTTATGTACATTTTTATATATGATAATGACAATCATTATCAATTAACTAAAATATAAAGTGATAACAGGCACTTGTCAAGACTTTAAATGAAAATGATTATCACATTCATTGACACGTAAAGCGCTCACATCTACAATAAAGGGGTTGATTGAACCATTAAACATCCTTTAGGGAGTGGAATACCATCATGGGAGTGCTTCAAAGCCGCAATGCCCGGCTGTGGGGATTGCTTGGGGGGCTGTTCCTGCTGCTGGCAGTCATGCTGATGAGCATCTTGCTGGGCTTGCAAAATTTCAATTTCAGCATGCTGCTGGATACCTATCAAGCCTTCAACGGCTCTACCGAGCATATGATTATTCGCGATACGCGGGTGCCGCGAACCTTGATCGGGGCCATGGTCGGTGCGGGGCTTGCAGCTTCGGGAGCCGTTATGCAGGCTATCACCCGCAATCCGCTGGCGTCTCCGTCCATATTCGGCATTAATTCCGGCGCCGTGCTGTGCATCGTCATTGCGATTGCCGTTCTTGGGGGCGGTTTGACCATGAGCGGCATGATCTGGATTGCGTTTGCAGGCGCCGCCCTGACCGCTCTGCTTGTGTTCGTGCTTGGCTTTAGCGGGCCCGGGGGCTTTGCCCCCGTCAAGCTGACTTTGGCAGGCTCCGCCATTGCGGCATTTTCGGCCTCCATCACCTCAGGCATTATTCTGATTGATAAGCAGTCACTGGATCAGGCGATGTTCTGGATGATCGGCTCTGTCGTGAACCGGAGCATCGAGCACGTCACGGCGATGCTTCCGTATTTCGCAGCCGGCATGGTCGTGGCGCTGCTGCTGGCAAGAGCCTTGAATGTAGCCATGCTGGGCGATGATGTGTCCAAGGGACTCGGCATTTCGTTGTTTCTGGTGCGGGCCGGCGCCTGTGCGTCGGTCGTGCTGCTCGCCGGCAGCGGCGTTGCGGTTGCGGGGCCGATTGCTTTTGTCGGGATTGTGGTCCCGCATCTGTGCCGCTCGCTGGTCGGTCACGACCATCGCTGGCTCATTCCTTACTGTGCCATTGGCGGTGGGATCCTGCTCGTCTCAGGGGATCTGGTCTCGCGCTTCATTATTATGCCAAAAGAGGTGCCTGTGGGGGTTGCCATGGCATTGATTGGCGTTCCATTTCTGATTTATATCGTACGGAGGAAGTCCTATGTCTTATAAACTGAATGCAGTCCGCCACGATCCTGCCTCCCGCCGCCGAAGAAATGCGCTCATCTTAAGCGTGCTTTCGCTGCTGGTCATCCTGCTAGTGCTAATCAGCATCTCGGTCGGCAGCACCACCATCCCGCTGCTAGAGGTAGCCGCTTCCCTGCTGGGGCTTGGAGAGAGCGGCAGTTCCTTGATTGTCATCCAGTTCCGTCTGCCCCGGGTCCTGGCTGCCTTGCTGGTAGGAGCCATGCTGGCGGTAGCCGGCGCCTTGCTGCAGGGCGTGATTCGTAATCCGCTCGCTGCCCCGGATCTGATCGGTGTCACCGGCGGGGCCTCTGTGGTGGTCGTGGCCTTTATGACTCTGTACACCGGCGCATTCAGCTATCACTTCATTCCGGTGCTGGCGATTCTCGGGGCACTGGGAGCGGGCATGCTGGTATACGTGCTGGCGTGGAAAAATGGCGTTTCACCGCTGCGGCTCGTGCTGATCGGCGTAGGCATTTCGACAGCCCTCAGCGCGATGACCACGTTCCTGCTGATCAGCGGCACAGCTTATCATGCGGCTCAGGTGCTGAACTGGATTACGGGCAGCGTCTATGGCACAGGCTGGAAGCAGGTTGCGGCCATCGCGCCCTGGGCAGGTGTCATCATTCCGCTGTCCTTTCTCTTCTCCCGCTCGCTGAACGCGCAGTCGATGGGCGATACGGTCGCCATCGGGCTTGGAACGCGGATTCAGCGGGACAGGATGCTCATTATTCTGTGCAGCATTGCCCTGGCGGGCGCGGCGGTGGGCATTGCCGGCACGCTGTCCTTTATCGGCTTGATTGCTCCGCATATCGCAAGGCGACTGGTAGGCAGCGCCTACGGCATCCTGATGCCAACCGCGGCGCTGATCGGCGCGGTCATTCTGCTGCTGGCGGACCTCGCCGGGCGGATGCTGTTCCAGCCGCTGGACATACCGGCAGGCGTGTTTACCGCTGCGATTGGTGCGCCGTTCTTTTTTTACCTGTTATATAAAAGAATGTAGCTTCCCATGAAGTGCCGTTGTCTCCAGAGAGAGCGGCGCTTTTGTATATCCAACCTGTGATATAATGGACCGAAAGCCCGGCAGGGAGCCGTGACCATTCAGAATGGAGAGAGAACCGATGGAAGTACACGTTGATTTACACAAAGAAGATTTTTGGCGCTTTAACCGGTATGTGATGTTTCATATGCCGAAGTATAGAACGATGATGCTGTCAGCGCTGATTTCCGTACCGCTGCTCAGTATTCTGCTGCTGAGATTCTCCAGCTTTGACTGGGTGTATTCAGTGGTGGTGGGCGTGCTGATCGGCATTCTGTGCGACCTGCTGTTTGTATACCGGATCAAGAGCCGTACGATGAGCATGGTGAAGCATAATGAGGGCATTCTGGGAGAACGAACCATTACCGTGGACCGTACAGCGGTGCACGAGTCCAATGACAAGACCCAGCTGCGCTATGACTGGAGCGGCATTCATGATTTGCGGCGGGATCGGGATTACTTGTATATTTTCGTGAATTCGATGCAAGCGGTCATCATTCCGAAGCGTTCCTTTGGAAGTCCTGAGGCAGAGCAATCGTATGTGAAGGCGGTTGAAGACTACTCCAATAAGACATTTGCGTGAGAGGTCGGCGTTAAGCGGATGCTCTTAGCCAGTGGAGAAAGGAGAGGAGGTGGAATCCATGGAGCAATGGGAGTACAAGACGGTCAAGTACGCCACCAAGGGATTTCTGGGCGGAAAGGTGGACGAGGAGGATCTGAGCGAGCTGTTTAACGGTCTCGGGTACGAGGGCTGGGAGCTGGTGTCGTGCTTTGATACGAGCATTTCTCAAGGACAGTCGCGGGATATTATTGCGATCTTTAAGCGCCGTGTCTTTACAGGATTATAAAAAAGCGGCTTCTTGGCCGCTGCATAGCACGAGAAAAGGCTGGATTCTCATGATGAGATCCAGCCTTTTTCTTCGGCCAGGGCAATGGCCTCCAGCCGGTTTCGGGCCCCCAGCTTGTTCAGTGCCTCTGACATATAATTGCGAACCGTACCGTAGGAGAGGTGAAGCTGCTGTGCGATGTCACTGGAACTGCTGCCGTTCGCAGCCAGGCGCAAAATCTGCTGCTCCCGCTGCGACAACGGGTTGGCCTCTCTCACGGTGCCGAACACAAGCTCTGGCGATACCTCCCGCCGGCCGTCCATAATGCGCCGCAGCGCTTCAGCCAATCGCTCGCTGGGCTCGTCCTTCAGCAGATAGCCCTGTACACCTGCCTTCACCGCCCGCTCGAAATATCCCGGCCTTGCGAAGGTCGTGAGTATCACGCACCGGCATGCCGGGACAGCTGCCGCGATTTTTTCGGCAACCTCAAGTCCCGACAAGACCGGCATCTCGATATCCAGCAGCGCAATGTCCGGCTGCAGCTGCCGGATGACATTCAGCGCCTCCTGGCCGTCGCCCGCCTGGCCAACCACCTCAATATCCTCTTCTAAATCGAGCAGCAGGGCCAGTGCTCCCCGCACCATGCGCTGGTCTTCTGCAATAAACACCCGGATGCTCATCCTGCCTCACTCCTTTGGGGATCCTTCACGACAATCGGTACTGAAAGCTGAAGGAGTGTGCCCTTTGCGTTCAGCAGCTCCATTTTGCCATTGACCAAGGCTAGCCGTTCTGCCATACCCTTCAGCCCGTTCTTCTCCCTGACGTTAAAGCTTGCGGCCTCACGGGAAATCCCGATACCGTCATCCTGTACCGTCATTTTCCAGTCTCTGTCCGTCTGCTGAAAGCAGAGGCGGCAGTGGGAGGCCTGGCTGTGCTTCACGATGTTCGTAATGGCTTCTCTCAGGCAAAGACTTAGAATGTTGTGCGTCGTATCCGGCATCCTCTGAAAATGGGGCTCGCCTTCGATCCTCATCTCTATTCCCGCGCTGCTTAGAAGCACAGCGGCCTCCTGCAGCTCGCCGGCCAGCGTGGCGGTGCGCATATCGGACACAAGCTCGCGAACCTGGCGGAGCGCGGCGCGCGACTGTCTCTCGATCTCCCGGGCTTCCTCCCGGACCTGATCCGGATTTACGGCAGCAAGCTTGTCGATCACCTGGCTCTTCAAAGTAATCAAGGACAGCGTATGTCCCAGCGTATCATGCAAATCCCGGGCAATCCGCATCCGTTCCTCCCCCTTGATCAGATTGCGTATCTGCTCATTCGCCTGATCCAGCTGCGCTTTCAGCTCCAGCTTGCTGTTCATGGAGCGAATGGCGAATGGAGAAAGCAGCATAATGATCATAAAAGGAAATACAAAGAGCAGATCGGGATTCCAAGCCTGGCTGATTCGATATATCAGCGGGATCAGCTCTACCATATAGAGCAGCAGCAGGGCACTCCAGAATTTACGGGACTGGGTATACCAGCCGATAAAATTAGCCGTATAAAAGCCCATAAACAAATATGTAAGACCGTAGAGCATGGAGAACGTGAATATGATTCCCAGCTGCAGCAGCAGCCAGAATAGAAAGCCGGGCCGAGTTTCCCCGAAGTACAGCTCCCGGTATGACACGAGGAACAAGAGCAGCATGACCACGCCGAACCCGAACTTCAGGCCATCCTCGTAAGTAAACAGATTGACGATCGGGAGTGATAAATAAATGAGAAATACATAAGGGAGCAGTCCCAGCTTGTGCGGAAATAGCTCAAATGGCTGCTTCAATGGGCATCATCCTCTTAGACAGCTTGCTGTTTATGGCGTACATACGTGGATATTACCATAAACAGGACTAAATATCCTGTCAAAATAAGCACGGACTGCAGCTCCGGCAGGCTGCCCTCGGCTATGGCCCAGCCTCCGCTTGTAAAGTGGTAGGAGGGCAGCCACTTGCCGATAGACTGCAGGAAGGAGGGCAGCATCTCCAGCGGCATCCACATGCCGCCAAGCAGCGCCAGTACCAGATAAATTCCGTTGCTCACGCCGCTGGCGGTGTCGACGCGCTTCATGGTGCCAATGAGTGTGCCGATGGCCAGAAAAGGGGCAGATGCGGCCAGGATCCATACACCGCTGCTGATCCATTGCCAGGCTTCCAGCTGAACATCATTGATCAGGACACCTGCTGAGAAAATGACAGCGATGGAGAGCAGCAGCAGCAGCGTCTGGCCGAACATTTTTCCCAGGAAATAAATGCTGCCCGGCAACGGCACGACCTTCATCAGAGTGGACCAGCCGAGCGATTGCTCCTGCACGAGCCGGATGCCGAGCGTCATGATCGCTGAGCCCATCACGCTGAATGTGGTCATGGACATCAGATAGCGAGCCTGGTATGCGCCGGGGTCCCCAGCCCCCGTATTAACGACGCGGGTAAAGATGTAATAGAACGCAATGGGCATCACGAGCGACCAAAATATAAAATACGGATTGCGCAGAATGCGAAGCAGTTCCATGCGGCACTGCAGGGAAATCAGCTTTCCAGTCATATCAGACGACCTCCTCTTTCCGGGCTGTGAGCTGTTCAAACGCTTCATCAAGACTGCCCTGATCCATCTGGATGTCGTGAACGGGCAGCTCCTCTTTGAAAATGATCGATAACACCAAATCGGTATTGTTAGTGTAAACATGCAGGCGCCCCTGCTCCTGCTGGAGCCCGGTGACGTCAGGCACAGCCTCCAGCCGGGCAATGATGTTCGCAGCGGTGCCGCTGCGGCACTGGAACGACAGGGATTTACGGGACAGCCTGGCTTTGATCTCAGCCGGGCTGCCGTCTGCAGCGATACGCCCGTCCTTAAACAGCACTATCCGGTCTGCGTTGTCGTCGGCTTCTTGAAGGTAGTGAGTCGTAAACAGGATGCTTTTTCCTTGTGCCGCCAAACTCCGGACCGTAGACCAGAACAGCCGCCGCGCGGTCGTATCCAGCCCCACGGTGGGCTCGTCGAAGAAGAGCAGGTCCGGATTACCGGCCAGCGCCAGGGCAAAGCTCAGCTTGCGCTTTTGTCCGCCGGACATTTTGGTCGCCCGCTTGCTAAGATCTTCTTGGTTAAGCCCGGTCAGCTGCATCACTTCCGCCGTTTCCATTGGCTTGGGGTAATAGCCTCTGATCAGCTCCAGGATTTCACCAGCCTTCAGGCTGTCCATCACACTGACCTCCTGCAGCATCGCCCCGATCCGGCGCCGGACCTTCAGGTCCTTCGGACTGCCGCCAAGCACCTCAACCGTGCCGGCATCCGGCTCCAGCAAGCCCAGCATCATGGATAGGCTTGTGGTTTTTCCGGCCCCGTTGGGACCCAGAATGGCTGTAATGCTGCCTTGCTGGAGGGTAAAGGATACCCCATCTACGGCCCGCTTGCTGCCAAACTGCTTGCTGACGTTATGAAGTGCCACTGCCACCGCCGTATTTTGCGTAATATTCAAACTCAATGCAACCGCACCTTTCTATTGCTTGGTATGGTTATCTTATCGAAGAGGCCCCCGCCCTGATGAGTAAACTTTGTCATGACTTGATATGACTTTTGTCATCTCGGGACAATCTAGAAAGAGACCTGCGGGGCGAGGACGGCTAGAAGAGTGCGAGACAAGCGTTATTAAAATTCGGCAAATGGTTTAATGAAGTATTATCAACCGCGGGGGCAGGCTCCGGCGAAGAGGAGGTAAGGCATATGTACGGAGATTTGCAAGGAAAGACTGTAATCGTGACGGGAGCGTCATCCGGGATCGGGAAGGCGATCGCTCTTCGGTTCGGCAAGGAGAAGGCCAATGTGGTCATGACCTATAACAGCAATCCGGACCCGATGGAGGAAATGATCGCAGAGATTAAGGAGGCGGGAGGACAAGCTGTCGCAGTGCAGGCAAATGTCTCGCAGGAGGAGGATATCCGCAAGCTGATCTCCACCGCGCACGAGCATTTCGGTGCCCTGCATGTCATGGTGAACAATGCCGGCATTGAGAATGAGGTTCCCTCCGAGAAGCTGTCCCTAGACGACTGGAAAAAGGTCATTGATGTGAATCTGACCGGGGCCTTCCTGGGATCCAGGGAAGCGATCAGCTACATGCTGGAGCATGGCATTGAGGGCTCGGTCATCAATATGTCGAGTGTGCATGAGGTCATCCCCTGGCCGCATTTTGTCCACTATGCTGCCAGTAAAGGCGGGGTCAAGCTCATGACGGAAACGCTGGCGCTGGAATTTGCCCCGAAGGGGATTCGGGTGAACAACATTGGTCCGGGGGCGATTTACACGCCGATTAACCAGGAGAAGTTCGACGATCCGGAATCGCGCAAAAGTGTAGAGGCGATGATTCCGATGGGATATATCGGAAAGCCGGAGCAGATTGCCTCTGTTGCCGCCTGGCTGGCGTCCTCGGAATCGAGCTATGTTACCGGGATTACCCTGTTTGCGGATGGCGGCATGACCAAGTATCCTTCCTTTCAGGGAGGAAACGGTTAGGTTGATGACATCTGTGTGCACTTCAGCGTCATGGCGAAGGAATTTCAAGCTTCGGGCCGAAGAGGGCTCGGAGCTTTTTTGGCGCAGGGGTCTTCTCTTGACCGAAATGATGCCTTCAATTATAGTGGGTACAGTAGAAGCAATCTATAATATAGAAGGAAAAAGGTGGCTTGTAACATGTCTGAGAACATCTACGTAGGTGTCGATTTAGGCGGAACGGCGATCAAGGTCGGGATCTGCAACGAGGAAGGGCAGCTTCTGCAGACATATGAGGGACCGACAGAAACGTCCAAGGGCGTGGAGGCGGTTATTAACAATATAGAGAAATATGTTCGTCATATTGTCGAGGAGTCTCCTTACAGCTGGGACCAGTTAGCGGGCGTGGGAGCCGGCTTTGCAGGCTTTACAAATATCCGTGAAGGCATCATCATATTCGCACCGAACGTAGGGTTCAAGGATGTTCCGATTCGCGCCATACTGGAGGAACGATTCGGCAAGCCTGTCAAAATAGACAACGATGCCAATGTAGCCGCGCTGGGAGAAGCCTGGAGCGGTGCCGGACGCGGCGTGGATAACTGTGTCTGCTTTACCCTGGGTACCGGCGTTGGCGGAGGTATTATTATCAACGGCAGGATTTATCAGGGCTTTGGCGGCATGGCCGGCGAGCTCGGGCATATTACCGTCGTGCCGGATCTGGAAGCGATTCAATGCGGCTGCGGCAAGATGGGATGCCTGGAGACGGTCTCCTCGGCAACCGGCATTATTCGGATGGCGAAGGACGCGGTGGCCCGGGGGGATCGCACCTCGCTGGCACTGGCAGACAGCATAACGGCGAAGGAAGTGTTTGATGCGGCAAAGGCTGGAGATGAGGTAGCTATGCGCATCGTCAACCGTGCGGCCTACTACCTGGGCAAGTCCATGTCTTCCGTGGCCGCGGTCCTGAATCCTGAAGTGTTCATTATCGGCGGGGGTGTATCCAAGGCCGGAGATTTCCTGTTTAATGAAATTCGTTCGGTATTTCAGAAGCTGACGCCGGAGCCGCTGCAGCGCGGTGTTCGCATCGTAGCGGCAGAGCTTGGCAATGATGCTGGAATCGTCGGCGCTGCCGGCCTTCACCTGCGCTCTTAATCAAGACGATAACGAAGGAGACGGCCTGTCACTAGAGGATAATGTTCAAGGGAGGGAATGCTGATGCTGGAAACAGAGGAACGCGGCAAGACCAATTCGATGGCCACGCTAATTATCATTACCGGCATGTCAGGAGCAGGAAAGACGCTGGCTGTACAGAGCCTGGAGGACCTCGGGTTTTTCTGTGTCGACAATCTGCCCCCGGTGCTGATTCCGAAGTTTGCGGAGCTGATTGAGCAATCAAACGGCAAGATCGGCAAGGTCGCGCTGGTCATTGATCTTCGCGGCCGGGAATTTTTCACCGCGCTGGCGGAGTCGCTGAACTACATCAAGGATCACTTTACGATCCACAGCGAAATCATGTTTCTGGATGCGACGGATTCCGTGCTCGTCCAGCGCTACAAGGAGAGCCGCCGCCGCCATCCGCTGGCGCCGGAGGGGATGCCGCTCGACGGAATCCGCCTGGAGCGCAAGATGCTGGATGAGCTGAAGAACTCAGCGACGCAGGTTATCGACACCAGCCTCATGAAGCCGGCGCGGCTGAAGGAAACGATTATTTCCCGGTTTACGCATCTGGAAAACCGCATGCTGACGGTCAACGTGACCTCCTTTGGCTTCAAATACGGCATTCCGATTGATGCGGATTTGGTGTTTGACGTCCGCTTTTTGCCGAATCCCCATTATGTAGAGACCCTTCGCCCCAATACGGGCCAGCACAGTGATGTATACGAGTATGTGATGAAGTGGCCGGAAACGCAGGCCTTTCTGACGAAGCTGCTCGATATGCTCCATTTCCTGATCCCGCAGTACCGCAAGGAAGGAAAGAGCCAGGTAATCATCGGCATTGGCTGCACCGGTGGCAAGCACCGCTCTGTGGCAATCTCGGAATATCTCGGAAAGATGCTGTCGGCGAGTGAAACCGAGAAGGTTTCGGTAAGCCACCGCGATCATGACCGGGACCGGCATTAACTGAGGGAAGTGATGAATGTGGCTCAAGCAGCCGGAAAGCGTCCCCGCATCGTCGTGATGGGGGGCGGAACAGGACTGTCTGTCATGCTTCGGGGGCTTAAAGAGAAGCCGCTCGACATCACAGCAATCGTCACTGTAGCCGATGATGGAGGCAGCTCCGGCATTCTTCGCAGTGAGCTGCAGATGCCTCCTCCGGGAGATATTCGGAACGTATTAACGGCGCTTGCCGATGTTGAGCCGCTGCTGGCGGATATTCTGAAGTACCGCTTCAGCGCCGGCTCCAATCTGGCAGGCCACAGCCTCGGCAATCTGATCCTGGCAGCGCTCACCGACATGCACGGTGACTTTGTAACCGCGGTCAAGGAGATGAGCCGGGTTTTCGTCTGTCGTGGAGCGGTTTTGCCTGCGGCTGGCGAGGGCGTGGTGCTGCATGCGGAGATGGAGGACGGCAGTATCGTTTCCGGGGAATCCAAGATTCCGGAGGCTGGAGGCGTGATCAAGCGCGTATTTCTCGAGCCGGAGGAAGTGGAGCCGCTGCCGGAAGCGCTGGAGGCTGTCATGCAGGCGGATGCGATTCTGATCGGACCGGGAAGCCTGTATACGAGCATTCTTCCCAATCTGCTCGTGCCGAAGCTCGCGGAAGCAGTAGTACAGTCCAAGGCTATAAAAATATTTGTATGTAATGTTATGACACAGCCCGGAGAAACCGACAATTATACGGTCGGTGATCATCTCCAGGCCATTTATGATCATATAGGCCTTCATCTGTTTGACTATGTGATCGTCAATGACGGAGAAATTCCGCCACAGGTCCAGGATCAGTATGCGGAGCAGGGGGCGAAGCCCGTGCTTCTGGACCGGGATGAGGTCACGAGCCGGGGCTACAAGCTGATTGCCGACAAGCTCGTGCTGTTCCGGACCTACCTCCGTCATGATGCGGAACGTCTGAGCCAGCATATTTACCAGCTGGTGAACGACTGGATTTCCAGAGAGAGGTGAGTCCCTTGTCTTTTGCGGCTCAAACCAAAAAAGAACTAACCATGATCGAAAGCCAGAGCTGCTGCGAGAAAGCCGAGCTGTCCGCGCTCATTCGCATGAACGGATCCGTTCAGCTATCCAGCAAGAAGATCGTTCTGGACATATCGACAGAAAATGCCGCGATTGCAAGGCGGATTTATTCCTTGATCAAGAAGCATTTTCAAGTGCATACGGAGCTCCTGGTGCGTAAAAAAATGCGCTTGAAGAAGAATAATGTATATATCGTCCGGATTCCCGCTCAGGTTCAGGAAATTTTAAAGGGACTCCATATTGTGTCCGAGGGCTTTCTGTTTCTTCCCCGGATTGATGATCAAATTATCCGCAAAAATTGCTGTAAACGCGCTTACCTACGCGGCGCCTTTATGGCCGGAGGCTCGGTGAACAATCCGGAGGGCTCCTCTTATCATCTGGAGATTGCCTCCATGTATGAGGAGCACTGTCAGGCCCTGGTCGATCTGGCGAATGAATTTCACCTGAACGCGCGCTGTATCGAGCGCAAGAAGGGGTTCATCTTCTACATCAAGGAAGGCGAGAAGATTATCGAGTTCCTGAATCTGATCGGGGCCCATCAGGCGCTGTTCAAATTCGAGGATGTCCGCATCATGCGGGACATGCGCAATTCGGTGAACCGGATCGTGAATTGTGAAACGGCGAATCTGAACAAGACGATCGGTGCCGCCATCCGGCAGATTGAGAACATCAAGCTGCTTCAACGAGAGGTCGGCCTCGACAAGCTGCCAGATAAGCTCCGCGAGGTCGCCGAGATCAGGCTTCAGCATCCCGATATGAATCTGAAAGAGGTCGGAGAGCTGCTGAAGGGAACCGTCAGCAAGTCGGGAGTGAACCACAGGCTGCGCAAGATTGACGAGTTGGCGGAAAAAATCCGAAACGGCTGAAGCTTTATAAACTAGTGTCCTGTATGGTAAGATGGTATAATATTAGAAATGTGAAGGCTGAAAAAGGTAATCAAGATTTTATAAATAGGGGGTAAACTTTCCATGACCAAGCACCCGGTAGTTGTTCGGCTGAAGACGGGTCTACATGCCAGACCGGCCGCGTTGTTCGTTCAAGAAGCGAATAAATATTCATCTGAAATTTTCGTGGAAAAAGATGATAAAAAAGTGAACGCCAAAAGTATTATGGGCATCATGAGCCTTGCTATCAGTTCGGGTACTGAGGTTTATATCAGCGCCGATGGCGCTGACGCGGAGCAGGCGGTTACTTCCTTAGTGAACCTGGTGAGCAAAGAAGAGCTGGAGAATCAGTAATGCAGGATGGCTCCGCCGTCCACTGTGACATAAGTAAGGAAAAGCCTTGAGCATCAAGGCTTTTTTAATATTAGCGCTGCGCTGGCACTAACCGCACCGCTGTAGCGCATGATGGGGCCGCCCTCAAGATCCTTGGATCTTGAAGGCGGCCCCATTGTCGGTGTGGCGGTATTCAGTATGTGTAGCGCAGCGTCCTACTGCTGCATTTGCCGAAACATTTTAGGGGTGGTTCCATGCGCTTCACGGAATTTGCGGATGAAGTAAGCAGAGCTGTTGAAGCCGGTTTTGCTGGAGATGTCCTCAACAGTCAGCTCGGTCGTAAGCAGCAGCTCCTTTGCCCGGTCCATACGGACCGAATTGAGGTAGTCCACGAAGTTCATGCCGGTCTCATCCTTGAAGATTTTGCTCAAGTAACGCGGGCTGGTCTGCACGAGGTCTGCTAAATAATCCAGGGACAGCGGCATATGGTACTGCTCCTCAATGTAGGATTTAACCCGATCCACGACCTCGTAAGTCCGGTCATTGCTCTTCTTCTCCAGCATCGTCCAGGTCTTGACGATCATCCGGAACAGCAGCTGCTGAAACTCGACAATGTGCTTGACCTCCTTCAGCTCCTCCTGCATATAAGCAGACACAATATCCTTGGAGCGGAAGTTCATTTCTTTCAGGTAGCCGTAAAAAGCATTAATCGTCTCCGACCAGCGCTGCTCGCAATGATGCAGGGAGTAGCTTCCCTTGGCCATATGCTCGATGATCAGCAGCATGGCCTGCTCCGTCACCTCCGGCTGGCGGCTGCGAAGGCTCTTGGCGAAGCTGTCTACAAGCTCCTCCGGAATCTCCTCCTGACTCTCCTCCCGGCGGAGCAGCTCAACCTCATACACCGCTTGCACTCGCGGCAGGTAGTACAGATAGCTTGACAGCTTCTCCGTCTGCTTATAGGAGTCGGGGAGCGCGAGTGCGGATTCTACAGTGCTGCCGAGCAGCACCGTAGCCTCGACCATAAAGTTGGCGTAGATGACAGACACGAGATCCTGACAACGCTCTGCCAGAGTGCTCATGGCGGGCTCCTCCAGATTGACGACGATGCCGATAATATCGCCCGGCAGGTCCGCGGCCATGACCCGCATGGTATCATCGCTGAGCTGCTCCTCCGCCTTACCCATGACATAGAACTTCACAAACTCTCGGGTTTCCGTGTCCATTTCAATCATCTGCTGCGGAGGAAGCTGAATCTGAACCGCTGCGTAGCGGCAGAAGGGGAAGGAGGACCGCAGCAGCTTCAGGCGAGCGCTGACCTCTTCATTCGATGTATAGCCCTGCAGCAGCAATCCATATACGAAATTATGCTTCATGACCGGCAGGTTCGAGCTCAGCGTGCGCTGCAGCTCGTTCACCTGGACAGATAAGCCGCCAATCATCTCATTAATCATCAGGAACTCATTGGAGGAGCTGTTCTCTTTCCGCTTCACCTCGGCATGATCCTGCTCCAGCCACGCCCGGGCGGAGGTTACAATGGTCCGTACCGGGTTGTAGAAGCGGGAGGCGAAGATATGCGCCAGCAGCAGGCCGATGGCAATGACCGCCAGGCTCGTAAACAGCACATTGTTGCGAATGCGGCGGCCCTTGCTGTAGAACTCCTCCACGGGGGTGAAGCTGACAAGCCTCCAGCCATAGGAAGGCAGGGTCTGGTAGCCGGCAATGGTAGCCTGGCCGCCAAGATCGACAAGCTGGTGCAGGCTGGGCTGGGGCTCATTCACAATGCGACTTACCATGTCATCCCAGCCCTCACTGGGCAAAAAAGGCGCGCTGGAGGCGAGCACCTTCCCGGAGGCATCCAGCAGGAGCGTGCTGCTCTCGTCATTGGATGATTTATTGGCAATCAGCTGATCGATCAGCTGGGCATGCATATGAATCGCGATAAAGCCGCGCTGCTTTGAGCGGTCGGCTACCAGGGGATAAGGCCGCAGGAAGGTGAGCCGCTTGGCAGGCTGCTGCCCTGCCAGCCGCGTCTCGGCGTCGGTCAGCAGCCACAAGGAGGTCGGGCCTGTTTCGGCCGCGGCGGTAATCCACTCCAGCTTCTGCTTGCTGTCAGAGGCCGGATCATTCCCGTACGTGACGCCGCGCAGTGACGATACCCGCAGGGATGAGCCCAGCACATACATGTCCACGGACTCTACAATGTCCGGTGCGGTGGCCGCGGCTGTAGACAGCAGGCTCTGGACGTTCCGGATCTTGGTATACTGTCCGTCGGCGGTATTGGTGAACAGATGCAGCAGGTCGGCATTTTGGAAGGAGTCGGTGACAAGCCCCAGGTAGATGGATTCCGCTTTCTGGACAATCGACATGTCAATCGTTGCGCTCCACTGGCTCAGAATCCGCTCATTGACCTGCTGAACCTGCTCATTATACTGCTCGGTGAACTGCAGATACGAGCCGTAGCCTACCAGCACAACCGCAAGCACGAGCAGCAGGATGTACGACAGAATAAGCCGGAAGAAGAAATTGCTTCTGCGCCGCAGTTTCGTTAGCATCGATCCTCCTCCTTATCGTACGTAGTCTTTAAAATGTAGGAAATAAGTGGAGAAAAGTCAATGGATTCGCGGCATTCCGTCGCTTTTTATTATGAGGTGGAAATGTTTATATTGCCAAAATGACGCATTTTTATATGCCTGCGAATGTTTACGATGTTCAACAAGCATCAGGGCCGATATAGTTAGGCTACGCAAGCGGGATGCACGCTAAACCGCGATGAAAGACGAGGTGAACAACATATGAATAAGCTGAAGCTGCCTGCACTTCGCCCCTATGTCAGACACAAATATCTGGTGCTGTTGTTTCTGCCGGCTTTCCTCTATTATGTCATGTTCCATTATGTACCGATCTACGGACTCCAGATCGCTTTCAAGGATTATGTGTTCAGTAAAGGGATCTGGGGGAGCGAGTGGGTTGGACTGGAGCACTTCCGGGACATTTTCGGGATGGAGAGCTTCTGGCAGGTGTTTCGCAATACGCTTATTATTAGTGCGTATAAGCTGCTGTTCGGCTTCCCGGCTCCGATTATCCTGGCAATTCTGTTGAATGAGATCCGGCTGGTGTTCTTCAAGCGGATTGTCCAGACGGTGAGCTACATGCCCCATTTTCTATCCTGGGTCGTGATCGCATCCTTGTTCATCCAGTTTCTGTCCCCGTCCATCGGACCGCTGAATGCCGTGATTAAATGGCTGGGCTTCGATCCCATCTACTTCATGGCCGATCCGAAGTGGTTCCGTACGGTCCTGGTCGTTACCGACATGTGGAAAGAAATCGGCTGGAGCTCAATCATTTATTTGGCAGCGCTTACAGGGATTAACCCTGAGCTGTACGAGGCATCCAAGGTAGACGGAGCGAATCGTTATCATAACATCCGTTTTATTACACTTCCTTCGATGATGCCGGTTATTACGATTATGTTTATTTTTGCTATCGGCAAGCTGGTGAACGACGACTTCGACCAGGTCTTCAATATGTACAACTCCGCGGTGTATGAAGTCGGGGATGTCCTGAGCACCTACACCTATCGAAGAGGCCTAGTCGATATGGAGTACAGCTTTGCAACAGCAGTGGGTTTGTTCAAGAACGTCGTCGCCTTTACATTGATCGTCATTACAAACGCCATAGTTAAACGGGTGAACGACTACGGCTTGTGGTAGGAGGGAAGCTGCAATGAAGCACAGATGGAGTTTATCGAGTGTGGCGTTTGACGTATTTAACTACGCACTGCTCATTCTATTATGTATAAGTATGCTATACCCGTTCCTGTTTCTGTTCACCCTCTCCTTCAGCTCGCCGGAATCGTCGTTCGCGACCGTTCGGCTGCTGCCGGAGACGTGGACGCTGGACAATTACGCAAAGGTGCTGTCCAACGAGTTCGTGCTGGCGGGCTTCGGCAATACGATCATAAGGACGGCCCTGGGAACGGCGCTGACGTTGATCGTAACCGTATGTACAGCGTATCCGCTGGCCAAGCGGCATTTTCCGCACCGGAATTTCTGGACGATGTTTGTTGTCTTTACGATGTTCTTCAGCGGCGGTCTCATCCCGCTGTTCCTGCTCGTTAAGTCACTGGGGATGATGAATACGACCTGGGCGCTCGTGCTCCCGACACTTCTTCATACCTTTCATATGATTATTTGCCGTAACTTCTTCATGGCGCTGCCGGAAAGCCTGGAGGAGTCTGCCAAGATTGACGGTGCCAATGACATTGTCATTCTGTTCCGGATTGTGATTCCGCTCTCCATGCCAATTCTGGCTACGGTCGTTCTGTGGACCGCGGTATGGCATTGGAATGCGTGGTTCGATTCCCTCATCTATATTACCGATCCGAACAATCAGGTGCTGCAGGTTGTCATGCGCCGAATCGTTCTGGAGGGTACGCAGCAGATGATGAATCTAAACGATGCCGAAGAGGTTGCCAACCCGGAGACCATCAAAGCGGCGACGGTTATGGTAACGACGATTCCGATTATCCTGTTCTACCCTTTCCTGCAAAAGCATTTCGTAAAAGGAATTCTTGTAGGCTCATTAAAAGGATAATAATTTATTCAGGGAGGTCCATGAAACATGAAAAACAAAGCATCTGTATGGCTTCGAGGCTCTGCTGCACTGCTGCTGTCGTCGGCTCTGATCGTATCCGGCTGTTCCAAGGAAAGCACGAGTGCGGGGCAAGGCGGAACGAGCAGCCCAAGTACACCGGCTGTGGAGGAGGAAAAGGACAAGAAGCATACTATTTCCATCGCATCCTATCACATCGGCCCGACAGACAAAGATGGGGAGCTTGTGAAGTATGCCAATGAAAAATACAACGTGGAGCTCGACATTCTGAACATCGAGAATAACAAATACGAGGAGCTTCTGAACCTAAAGTTCGCTTCCGGTGAAATTCCGGACCGGATGCAGGTGCGCAGCTTCGGCTCACTGCAGAAATATATCAAGTCCGATGTGCTTGCAGAAATTCCGGAGGACCTGCTGAAGCAGCATGCGCCGACGCTGTATGCCAGCCTGGAGAAGAGCTTTCCTGGTATTTTTGAATATTCCAAAATTGACGGCAAGCTGTATGGCATTCCGTATGTCGTTCCACAGGGTCAGCACCGGGCACCGCTTGTGTATCGGGGCGACTGGATGAAGAACGTCGGGGTCGAAGAGGCACCGAAGACCCTTGAAGAATTTGAGGAGCTCATGTATAAATTTGCAACGGAGGACCCGGACGGCAACGGCAAGAAGGACACGTACGGTCTATCCTATTCTGCGATGGCTGCAGTCTTTGGCGCCTTCGGCTATATGCCGGATATTTTCAACGGGGACAAAGGCAATGACAAGATGATCTGGCAGGTTCGGGATGACAAGCTCGTCTACTCCGCGATTCAGCCGGAAATGAAGGAAGCGCTTACAATGCTGAACCAATGGTTTAAGGACGGCATTATTGATCCGGAATTTATTACAGGGGAAAACCAGGGCGGCAACTGGGCACTGACCCATGCGTTTATTAACGGACGTATCGGTACATCTGGCCAGGGCTACTTCTATCACTGGATTCCGCAGCTGGGCAGCAGAAATGCAGGTCCGAACAATACGGAGCTGGGCAAGCTGAACAGCGCTGCAGCGGAAGCTCTCGTGCAGGGCGAGCCGCCGGTTGGCGAGGATGGCAAGCGGGGCATGTGGCAGCAAAATATGATGAGCGGCAGCTTCGTGAGCTTTGGCAAGCAAGTGGAGAAGGATCCAGACAAGATGATCCGCATGCTGGAGATGCTGGAAACGATGAACGCTACTTATCAAGAGCGCAGCATTATGTGGTACGGCATGGAGAACAAGCACTGGCATTACCAGGATGAGGATGGCGTAAAGGTAGCTACTCCGATGAATCCTGAGCATAACGCAGCCGCGATGGCGAAGCTTGGCGGTCACCTGGTTATCAATCCGTTCCAGATGCTGGAGCACCAGGATGTGGACAACAAGATGAGAAATCAATTCGGCGCAGAGCATAAGCTGGACGAGGGCGGCATCCAGAACGAGCTGTTCACGGCGCTGGAGTCAGAAGGCAAATACCGTGCGGAGCTCGACAAGCTGCAGGATGAGGCCTACATTTCGATTATTACTGGCGACAAGCCGATCAGCTACTTTGATGAATTTGTAGAGAAGTGGCGCAAGGCGGGTGGCGAGCAGCTGGAGAAGGAAGCCAATGAATGGTATTCGTCCATGAAATAACGTTGGAATAGGGCTGGCGACGGCAGGGCTTGGAGATGACCATCTCTGAAGCCCTTCTTTCGCACCTGCCGGGCCGCATGATCATGACACCGATTCCGCAGGCAGCTCCAGAAAGCGTTCAACACTATGCAAGCATAAATGCTGATAGAAATGAGGTAAGCGGCAATGAAGACTTTGAATACAGATGAACAGAGCGTCCATGTTGGCGGACTCCGGTATTTTCTGAGCGAAGGAGAGCTGGACAAAGCCATACAGATCTACAAAAAGCATTTCGCAGATGAGCTGGAGCAGGCGATGCAGACCGCTGACATGGCTGTCACGGGCTGCTATAAAGTACCTTTTTCCATGGCTGCGCGTGAATTTGTGCCGATTGGAGTTCCGCCCAGCTGGAGTGTAAATCCCACGGAGGATCTGGAATTCGAATGGATTCTGAACCGTCACCTGCATGTCATGAGTTTGGGGATTGCATACCTGCTGACCGGTGAGGAGAGCTACGCGGAGGTGTTTCAGCGTGATGTAATCACCTGGATTGAACAAAATCCGATGCCGGAGGGAGAGGCGTATGAGGCCGCAGCGTATTTTCAAAAACGCGGGCCGTGGCGTCTGCTGGAGGTCAGCATGCGGGCACACAGCTGGCTCTGGGGTGCAACGCTGCTGCAGAGAAGCCGGGTGCTGCAGGAAGGCAGCTTCCAGGGGAAGCTGGAGGCGTCGCTGCGTCAGCATGCTCGTTACTTGACAGCCTACTTCGGTACGCCGGACATGAATCATGCCTCCATACATATGCAGGGCTTGTTCTTTCTCGGCATATGCCTGCCGGCTGCACCGGAGGCTCCGATGTGGCGTCAGCTTGCTGCGGAGCGGCTGGAGCTGTGCCTGCTGCGGCAGGTGCTGCCGGACGGAGTGCACAACGAAATGGCGACCTCTTATCATATTTCGAGTATGAACCTGTTTCTGCTTCCGGCGCTGATGGGAGCACGCCTGGGCTATGCCCTTCCTTCTCTGTTTGGAGACCGGCTGGAGCGTATGGCACGTTATGTGGCGGCCATTACCCGCCCGGATGGCACCTGTACACCTTGGTCGGATTCGGACTGGAGCAAGAGCGGGCGCTATATGATCGGTCTGGCCGGGGCACTGCTGGAGGATTCCTCGCTGCTGGCACTAGGCGAGCTGTCCGCAGATGCCTTGTGGCAGCTTGGGCCTGAGGCCTATGAGGCCGCTTTTAATGCCATTCAGGAGTCACGGCATACTCCTTCAAATGGGGTCAGCACCGTATTTCCTGATGCCGGCTACTACATCATGCGTTCATCCAGACATTATCTGGCCTTTGATGCCGGTCCGCTGGGCGATGCTCACGGGCATGCCGATTGCCTCTCCTTCGAATGGGCACTGGATGGCCAGCTGGTATTCGTGGACCCGGGCAGATACACGTACCAAGAGGGGGAATGGCGGAGATACTTCAAATCAACCTATGCGCACAATACGGTAACGATTGATGGCTTGGATCAGACCCCGTATGCCTCCACCCAGCAATGGTCAGAGCCCGAGGCCGTGCCGACGGTATACCGTCATCTGAGCACGGAGCAGTATGAGCTGGTGGATGCGGCTCATAATGGCTATGAACGCCTGGCTTCACCGGTCCGTCACCGCCGCTGGCTGTATGTGGACCGTCAGCTGCCGCTTATCATCCTTGCCGACTGGCTGCAAGGCACCGGCACGCACGAGGCGGAGCAGCGGTTTCAGCTGCAGGAGGGCTGGCTGGCAGTCCCAGCCGCAGAGCCGGACGAGGGCGTGCAGCCGCTTCATCTGGCTGGTGGAGGCCGCCAGCTGACGATGAGATGGTACACAGACGGCACCTTCAGCCAGGCCAGAAGCCGTGTGGGTGAGGCCTTTATTGCGCAGCAATACGGAACCAAAGCGCCAACGCTGGCCATTTCCGTAAAGGGGGTGATTCAGGACAATGCATGTCTCTTGAGCATCATCTATGATGAGAAGGAGGTGAGCATTACGAACGCCTTGATCGAGGAGAGCGGCAAACGACTGCAGATCACGATCCGCTCCGCAGACGGAGCTTCCTCGACACTGAATCTGGATGAGCACTCTGTGGCACGGAACGACCATTAAAAGGAGGTCAAGCGTATGGGTAGTCAAGTTCACTCCCTGAAAGCACTCTCACTTTTGATCGTAATCAGCATGGTATTGGCCATGCTGCCCATGGTTACCTTTCCGACTCCAGCACATGCAGGTGCACATGACCGTGAGAACGTATCGTTAAACGGAATATGGGATTTTTACCCTAATGGCGGAGCTGCCCGGCATGATATACGGGTTCCCTCCTACTGGGACAGTCCTGACGATTTCGGGTACCCGGCGAGCTGGGAATCGCTGAATCACGGGATTTACCGAAGCAGCTTTACCGTGCCTTCCTCGATGGCGGGAAAAGAAATCTTTTTATCCTTTGAGCAGGTAGCTCCACTGGCCAAGGTGCTGGTAAACGGTGTTCCGCTAGCTACCGAAACAGACGGCTATTTAATGACACGGCTTCCCTACAAGCTGAATATTACGGCTGTCGCTCAAGTGGGTGGGAGCAATACGGTGGAGGTGAGGGTGTGGAGCTCGAACCAGCTGCCTGCGGATGCGGTGGATGCCAGTGGACAATCTCTGTACCCGGTAGGCGTAGATGATCGGTCCTGGGGTCAGGGCCGCGGCATTACCGATGATGTCGAGCTCATCGCGTATCCGAAGGTGTACATTTCAGACACCCATATCCTTACCGATCTGAACAATAACAGTAATGCAGCTGATGATACCATCTCTGTACACGTGACCGTTACGAATGCGACCTCCTCTAGTCAGAGCGTGACCGTAACGAATAGTGCGTCTTTGATCGGCGGGAGCCTGGAAAAAAGCTTTGGCGACCGCACCGTAACCCTGGCTGCGAATAGCAGCCAAACGGTATCGCTGTCCAATGTACCCTGGACCGATGCCAAGTATTGGTGGACGCATGATCCCAAGCTGTACAGCCTGAATACCTCCTTGGTACAGGGAGGCGTTACAAGGGATTCCTCTGCGACCCGCTTCGGGTTCCGGGAATTTTCGGTGAACAGCAATTACTATCAGCTGAATGGAATCAAGACCAATCTGAGAGGCGATTCCCTTCAATCCAACTGGCATGTAAGAAGCGGCGCAGGAACCGCGCTCTCTGCAAAGGAATCCTATAAGGACACGAATATTGCCCAGGTCAAATTGCAGATGGATGAGTGGAAGTCCGTCTACAATGTGGCCCGAACTCATATTGGTGGAGCCATTCGGGAGCTGTACGATTATGCGGATGAAATCGGACTGCTGCTTATTGATGAAACCCCTTTTTGGCAATATCACAATCGCCACAGCTTTAATCCGGCTGCGATGGACCATGTGAATAAATGGGTTCAGCAATGGGTCATTGGTAACAGAAATCACCCCAGCATTGTCATGTGGAGCGGCGGAAATGAGAATTTCCAGCATATTTCCGGCAATGCCAATACGCTGATTCCCGCAGTCACTAACGCCATCAAGGCGGTGGATACCACCCGCCCCATCATTCAGGATGACGCGACGACAGACGATCAGGAGAACCATCATTATACCGGCGGGTACCCGGACGGATGGATGAACCACAGCAATTTATACGGGCTGTATACGAACAATGCCTCCAAGCCAAAGGGCGAAGGCGAAGCCTACACCCCTTCTCAGGGCTGGACGGTGCTGGATGCAAACGGCGCTTACACCAGCGGGAATACCAAGGATTATATGAACGATAATTTGGTTTCTCAGGCTGTCTGGCATCGTGCGGCGGATCGCATGGTCCGGGGTATGCGCTATGCAGGGTATGCCGACATCCGGTATTACCATAACTGGATTTATGCTTATGAAGTGATTGAGGATACGATTTACCCGGTATGGGCCGACCTCTCTGCCAAAGGGATCAAGCCTGCCAAAATCGAGCGGCCCATGTTCAATGTCTTCTCTTCGTCGCATCCTGCCTTCATTCGTTCGGATTCTTACGAATATACCAAGAATACATTTTCTCCGGTGGCTGCCTTTGATAAGGAAGGAGACCGCCTGAACCGGATTGGCGTCCATCCTCCGGTCTTCGCGGCAGGCAGCAGTACAACCCGAACCATTATCGTGTATAACGACGAGCAGAGAGACGGAACAGGTATTGAGGTAGCCTGGGAAGCGGGCTACACGAACCCCGCGAACGGGACGTACACCAGCTTTCAGAGCGGCTCGTTCAATATCAATGTTCCCTACGGCAATAAAGGGGAGCAGGCCATCAGCTTTACGGTGCCGGCAAACGTATCGGCGCGCTGGCTGCAGCTGAAGCTGACCGCCCGAAAAGGAGCTACCCTCAAATTTGAGGAGACCAATGAGATCGGCGCCATCGGCAGCATTCCGCCAGCCCAAATATATACTGCTCCTGTCATTGACATCGGCACCAAAACGATAGACAACCGGAATCAAATGCACAAAATCAAGCTGGTGAACCAAGGCGGAGGGCTCAGCACCCTGTGGTCCGCTGCCGGTCAGGGCGGAGGGTTAACCCTGTCGCAGACTTCAGGCAATCTGCGGGGAGAGCGGGAAATCTATTTCTCCATGGACCCCTCCAGTCTGGCGCCGGATACGAGCTACAGCAGAGTGCTGACGTTTACGGAAGCCGGAGGCACTCAGGCACAGGTAACGGTTATGTTCCGTACCGGGCCAGATACCGGCGGCGCCTCGCCCGCCGTGCTGTTCAGCGACGATTTCGAGTCGGGGACCGCATCAGGTTGGGTGACGAATACCGGGTCATGGGCTGTGATGACAGACGGCAGCAAAGCGTATCGCCAGAGTAATACGACGGCGGTAAGTGCGAGGGCAGTACAAGGCAGTGCATCCTGGACAGATTACGAGGTGTCTGCCCGGGTGAAGGCAGGTGCCTTCGGGGGGTCTTACTCCGGAATTGGCTTGGAGGCGCGCTATCAGGATGCGGCGAATAAGTACACATTCTCTTACTCCACGAACGGCAATATTCTCAAGATTCAGAAGACCGTTGGCGGGGTGTACACGGATCTGACCACCAAAGCGTATACCTTCAATCCTGGCACATGGTATACGTTCAAGGCCGTATTGAACGGAAACAATCTGGAGTTCTGGGTGAACGGAGTGCTGGAGCTGTCTACTACGGACACCCAGTTTGCGGCCGGCTCCATCGGGCTGTTCTCTCACCGGAGTGATTCCCGGTTTGATGATGTGAGTGTGAGTTCAATACCCGCCTCGCCCGCCGTGCTGTTCAGCGACGATTTCGAGTCGGGGACCGCATCAGGTTGGGTGACGAATACCGGGTCATGGGCTGTGATGACAGACGGCAGCAAAGCGTATCGCCAGAGTAATACGACGGCGGTAAGTGCGAGGGCAGTACAAGGCAGTGCATCCTGGACAGATTACGAGGTGTCTGCCCGGGTGAAGGCAGGTGCCTTCGGGGGGTCTTACTCCGGAATTGGCTTGGAGGCGCGCTATCAGGATGCGGCGAATAAGTACACATTCTCTTACTCCACGAACGGCAATATTCTCAAGATTCAGAAGACCGTTGGCGGGGTGTACACGGATCTGACCACCAAAGCGTATACCTTCAATCCTGGCACATGGTATACGTTCAAGGCCGTGTTGAACGGAAACAATCTGGAGTTCTGGGTGAACGGAGTGCTGGAGCTGTCTACTACGGACACCCAGTTTGCCGCCGGCTCCATCGGGCTGTTCTCTCACCGGAGTGACTCCCGGTTTGATGATGTGAGTGTGCTGAGCAGCATCGATTACAACTAAGGTTTGCTAATATATCGGTTCATGAGATCTGTAAAAATCTAATCATAATCCTTCTGGAGGGGATGTCCATGAAAGCTGTAATGCTCATGTTTGACACGCTGAACCGCCGCATGCTGTCCCCCTATGGCTGCGACTGGACCCATACACCGAATTTCCGCCGACTGGCGGAGCGCACGGCCGTGTTCGATCAGGCGTACGTAGGCAGCATGCCATGCATGCCTGCACGCCGGGAGCTGCACACCGGCCGGCACAACTTTTTGCATCGCAGCTGGGGGCCGATCGAGCCGTTTGATGACTCTATGCCGGAGCTGCTAAAGCGTCATGGCGTGTATTCCCATCTTGTAACAGATCATCAGCATTACTGGGAGGACGGCGGCGCGACCTATCACACCCGGTACAGCTCATTCGAGCTGATTCGGGGCCAGGAGGGCGATCCGTGGAAAGGACATGTGAAGGACCCGGTTCCTCCGGAGACGGTAACGACCCGTCCGCTGCAGGGCATGTTCCGCCAGGATTGGATCAATCGTCAATATTGCCGTCAGGAAGAAGATTTCCCGCAAGCGAAGACGTTTGCGGCCGGGCTGGAATTTATCCGCCGCAACCATGGCGAGGACCGCTGGTTCCTGCAGCTGGAAACCTTTGATCCGCACGAGCCGTTTCATGCACCGGAGAAATACCGGGAGCTGTACCCTCACACGTATGAGGGCAAGCACTTTGACTGGCCGATGTATCGGCGGGTGACAGAGACGCAGGAGGAGATTGATCATGTCCGGCTGGAGTATGCGGCACTGCTAAGTATGTGCGATGCCTACTTAGGCAAGGTACTGGACGTAATGGATGAGCTGGGCATGTGGGAGGATACGATGCTTATTGTGAATACCGACCATGGCTTTCTGCTGGGGGAGCATGACTGGTGGGCCAAGAGCAATATGCCGTTTTACAACGAGATTGCCCATATGCCGCTCTTTATCTGGGACCCGCGGACACAGGCAAGCGGAGTACGGCGCTCCAGCCTGGTTCAAAATGTAGACCTGGCCCCCACACTCCTCCGCTATTTCGGGATTGAGGTGCCCCCGGATATGACAGGGCATTGCCTGCAGCAAACCATTGCTCAGGATGTACCGGTACGGGAAGCCGCGATCTTCGGCATTCACGGAGGACATGTGAATTGTACCGACGGCCGGTATGTCTACATGAGGGGACCGGCTTCTTCAGACAACAGACCGTTATATAATTACACGCTGATGCCGACGCGGATGCGCTCCCGCTTTGAGGTGGCAGAGCTGAGGTCGTCTCAGCTGCACGAGCCTTTTGCCTTCACGAAGGGCGTGCCGGTGCTGCAAATACCGGTGGCTCACGGCAAGCCGATCGACGATCTCCGGACGATGCTGTTTGACGTGGAGCAGGACCCGCAGCAGCTGGAGCCGATCACTGATCCGGACGCAGAGGAGCGAATGCTGAAGCTGCTGCAGGAGGTCATGGCCCGCGAGGAGGCGCCGGCAGAGCAGTACATCCGGCTGGGCCTTGAGCAGCATGCTGCTGTGCCTCTGGCCAGGAACGAATCTGAGTAAAGGATGGTGCTGATATGACTGCAGCCCGCTCGAATGAACAGCCTAATGTAATCGTTTTTTTTACAGATCAGCAGCGGTGGGATACTACGGGAGTTCATGGTAATCCACTGGGGCTGACGCCCAACTTTGACCGAATGGCAAGAGAAGGGACGCATGTCTATAATATGTTCACCTGCCAGCCGGTCTGCGGCCCTGCCCGTTCCTGTCTGCAGACTGGCCTGTATGCGACAGCAAGCGGCTGCTACCGCAATTCCATACCGCTGCCGCGAGACCGCCGTACACTGGCGCATCATTTCAAGGATGCCGGCTACGACACCGGATATATCGGCAAATGGCATCTGGCGTCTCAAGAGCCGGTTCCCGCTGACGAGCGGGGCGGATATGAATACTGGCTCGCATCCAATGTGCTTGAATTCTCCTCGGATGCCTACAACACGGTCATGTACGACAACGACTGCAACGAGGTCAGGCTGCCAGGATACCGGGTCGATGCCCAGACCGATGCAGCGATTCGATACATGGATGCCCATCAGGATCATCCGTTCTTTCTTTTCTTATCCTATATAGAGCCTCATCACCAGAACCATACCGACAATTATCCTGCACCGGACGGCTCGGAGGAGCTGTATACGGACCGCTGGACACCGCCGGATCTGCGGGCGCTCACGGGCAGCTCGCCGCAGCACCTGGGAGGCTATTACGGCATGGTGAAACGGCTGGATGAGGGCTTAGGAAGAATCCGGGACGCGCTGAAAAGCCTAAATCTGACCTCGCGTACAATCATTCTCTTTACCTCTGACCACGGCTGTCACTTCAAGACGCGGAATGAGGAGTATAAGCGCAGCGCCCATGACAGCTCCATTCGCGTACCGACAGCGCTGTATGGCCCTGGCTTCCTGCAAGGCGGACAGCTGCGTGAGCTGGTCAGCCTGGTGGACCTGCCTGCGACCCTGCTCGACGCCGCTGGCATCGAGGTGCCGGCAGACATGCAGGGGCGCTCGATTTTGCCGATTATTCAGAAGCAGCCGGTATCCTGGCCGGAGGAGGTCCTTGTGCAAATCAGCGAATCTCAGGTGGGCAGAGCGATTCGGACGCAGCGCTGGAAGTATGCCGTGACCGCGCCGGATGCCCACCCGAAGGATGATGCAGGCTCTGCCCGGTATGTTGAGGAGCTATTGTATGATCTGGAAGCAGATCCGTATGAGCTGAGCAATCTTGCAGGCATGGAGGCCTATCGTACTGTTGCTGACGAGCTGCGAGCACGACTGATCACGCGAATGGTGGAGGCCGGCGAGGATGCGCCGGAGATTGTCGCTCATGAGGTGCGCAGTGGAGGACAGCGCAGAGTGTCGATTGAGGAGTGCCGGATTAAACTTTAGAGAACTCTCTTTCTTCTGCAACATTTACCAGTACAGCTTCGTCAGAAAAGTAAGGCAAGCTACAGTAGAGGGGCTGCCATATATTTGATGAAGGAGGCTGATGTTAACATGAATAGTCTGATCAAGCGTTTAGGTGCTGTCATGCTGGCTGGCTCGCTGCTGACCGGCGGCGCGGCTGTGCTTTCTACTGCTGGAGGTGCGGCAGAGGTGCTGGCTGTGGAAGCCGCGGCACAGCAGGGAGTGACGGTGATCGGTAAGGGCGAGCTTTCGGTGAAGCCGGATATCGTCTATCTGTCCATTGGGGCAGAGTCCACGGCCGCTACTGCAGAATCGGCCCAGAAGCATAACGCCGAGAAAATGGATAAGGTGCTGAAGGTGCTGAAGAACACCTGGAAGCTTCAGGATAAGGACATTCAAACCGAGCGGTTCCACGTACAGCCTAACTATACCTATACCGAAAAAGAGGGTCAGCAGGTTAAAGGCTACACGGCCCGCCATTCGCTTCAGGTGACGCTGCGCGATCTCAGCAAGGTCGGTGAGCTGCTGGATGGCGTATCCAAGGCAGGAGCGAACGCGATTGGCGATGTCCGCTTCTCCGTGGAAAACCGCGATGCGTTTGAAGCTCAGGTGATCGAGAAAGCGATGGCGAATGCAGAGATGAAGGCACAAGCTATTGCCAAGTCCGCTAAACGCCAGTTAGGTGTGGTGACCCAGGTGGTAGAAGGTCAGGTTCAGAACTACGGTTTTGAATATGTACAAAACGAAGCCAAGCTGTCGTCCTCAGCGGACTTCGCCTCCACATCGGTGGAGCCGGGCGAAATCAAGCTGAATACACAGCTGCAGGTGCAGTACGAGTTGAAGTAAAGGGATCTATATGCCTTGCAGATCCGCATGAGAGCCTAAAGTGATGCCTGGCTGCCCCTTGGTGCAGCCGGGCATTTTTTGCGTGGAGTGAAGCTTGTTACAGGATGGGTTGAAACCCGCCTTCTGCAAGAGATTACATCTGACAAAAGTGTTGTGTACCGCATCAAAACAAGGTATAGTGAATATGCAAAAATCGACCATGACTATAGTCCGGACCATACCGTGTGGATATGGTCTTTTTTCTTGGTATCGCAAAAAGACGGTTTTCCGAAACGGGAAGGGGAGGAACTTATCTGTGATAGAGCTTGTCCAGATTACCAAGCAATTTCAGGGACAGACCGTCGTGCAGCCGCTGTCTCTGTCCATTCGGGAGGGAGAGTTCCTGACTCTGCTCGGCCCCAGCGGCTGCGGAAAAACGACGATTCTCCGCATGATTGCCGGCTTTGAGAACCCGACGGAGGGACAAATCTGGCTCGCAGGGCAGGATGTAACACAGCAGCCGGCGAACCAGCGGGACCTGAATCTCGTGTTTCAGCACTACGCGTTGTTTCCGCATATGACGGTAGCGGACAATATTGCCTTCGGACTGAAGATGAAGAAGCTTTCCAAATCCGAAATCAAAAAGCGCGTCGATGAGGCTGTCGCCATGACCCAGCTGGCTGCGTTCACTGGGCGCTATCCGCATCAGCTGTCCGGCGGCCAGCAGCAGCGTGTGGCTATTGCCCGGGCAATTGCGAACAAACCCAAGGTGCTGCTGCTGGACGAGCCGCTGGGAGCACTCGATCTGCAGCTGCGCAAAAGCCTGCAGTCAGAGCTGAAGCATCTGCAGCGAACGCTGGGCATTACGTTCGTGTATGTGACGCATGATCAGGAGGAGGCGATGATGCTCTCCGACCGGATCGTCATTATGAACGGAGGCCGAGTAGAGCAGATCGGCACGCCGCGGGAGATTTATGCGTCGCCCAAGACGCTGTTCGCGGCGACCTTTGTCGGAGAGAACAATATATTCTCTGCGCCGGAGGGTCTTTTTGCTGTCCGGCCGGAGAAGCTGATTCCGCTCCCTCAAGGAGACAGCCGCGCTCGCAGGGCAGGCGTCATTCAAGATATCCAGTATCTTGGCAATGTGCACAAGCTGGTGGTTCAGCTGGATCAGGAGCCGATGAAGGTGACGCTGGCGCTGGACCTGTCCCAAGAGCACCTGTATGACATCGGAGATTTTATTGGCCTAAGCTGGAACGACGTGGATCAAGTGGTGATTGGGCCATGAACAGAAACAAGCTGCTGCTGACACCTGTGCTGCTGTGGATGGCTCTATTTCTGATTGTACCGATGCTGATTGTTATCGGCATCTCTCTGCTGCAGCGGAATGCACTCGGCCAGCTTCAATTCTCGTTTAGCATAGAGGGCTATAAGACATTTTTTGACCCTCTCTATATCGGCATTTACTGGGATACCATTGTGCTGTCTGTGTTAACGACCGTTATCTGCCTGCTCATTAGCTACCCTATGGCCTACTATATAGCCAACGCTTCCCCGCGTGTCCAGACCTGGGGCCTGCTGCTGGTAACGGTACCGTTCTGGATCAATTTTCTGATCCGCACCTATGCTTGGGTGCTCCTCTTGAGAACGCAGGGTGTAGTCAATACGCTGCTGCTGGAGACGGGCTTGATTGCCGAGCCGCTGCAGATGCTGTACACGCCGGGAGCCGTGCTGCTCGGCATGGTGTACAACTTTATTCCATTTATGGTGCTGCCGATTTATGTTGCACTGGAGCAGATGGACAAGCGCCTGCTGGATGCCGCTTCCGATCTGGGCGCTTCCCGCTGGAAAGCTTTCCGATACGTGACTCTGCCTCAGAGCCGCTCCGGCATGATGACCGGCTGCGTGCTGGTTTATGTGTCTACCTCTGGCATGTTCGTCGTGTCGGACATTCTGGGCGGCGCCAAATCCAGCATGCTCAGTAACATCATTCAAGCCCAGTTTCAGGGGGCGCGGAACTGGCCTTTCGGTGCCGCGCTGTCAGTTATTTTTGTGCTGACCTCGCTGGTGATGATCCTGCTGTTTAACCGGGCCATGCAGGCCCGGCATCTGAATGTGAAGGAGGGGAGATCTTGAACAAGCGCGGCTCTGCGTTGCTAGGTCTGCACTCCTTGCTCATGATGGTGTTTTTGTATTTGCCGATCCTGATGATTGTCCTCTACTCCTTTAATAACACGCGGCTCAGCGGCAGCTGGGAAGGCTTTACGTTTGATTGGTACCTTTCGCTGCTGGATAACCGGCATGTGAAGGAGGCGCTGATAAACAGCCTAAGTATTGCACTGGTATCGACAGCGGTCTCCACGGTACTGGGCACGCTGGCAGCCTTGTCGCTCCGGACCTTGAGCCGCCGCAGCCGCGGGGGATTGAACGGACTCTTGTATTTGCCGGTCATCATCCCGGATATTATTATGGGGCTGTCTCTGCTCGTGCTGTTCTCCCAGCTGCAGCTGGAGCTCAGCAAGCTCACGGTCATGATCGCCCACATTACATTCAGCTTGTCGTATGTGTACGTGGTGGTGTCTGCCCGCCTGGCCAATATGGGCAGGCAGCTGGAGGAGGCGGCGATGGATCTGGGTGCGAGCGGCTGGCAGACCTTCCGGCATGTGACCCTGCCGCAAATTGCTCCCGGTATGATTGCCGGTGCGCTGATCGCGTTTACGCTGTCGCTGGATGATTTTATGGTCAGCTTTTTTGTGGCCGGTCCCAGCTCTACCACGCTGCCGATCTATATTTATGGACAGGTCAAGCGCGGCATCTCGCCGGAGATTAATGCACTGTGTACGCTGCTTATTCTCGTCAGCGTGATATTGATTCTGCTTGCACAGTATATGCTCAATCGCGGCAAAGGACAGAAGAAGCAAAAGGCGCTTCCGTTCTAGCCTGCAAGCCACGCAGCAAATGGATGTCCGCATTGCATTCAGCTTAGCTGATGCTGGCGGTTTATTTTGAAAGGAGATGGATGGAATTGAACCTGAAAAACAAATGGACCCGGCTCCTGCTGGCCGGAATGCTGTCTGCAGTGGCAGCCTTGTCTCTGGCCGGCTGCGGCTCGGAGAAGGAAACCTTGAATATTTATAGCTGGGCGGATAATTTTGACCCGGAGGTGCTGGCGGATTTCGAGGAGAAGTACGATGTCAAGGTGACGTATGACAACTACGCCAACAATGAGGACCTGCTGGCGAAGCTCCAGGCGGGCGGCGGCGGCTATGACTTGATTCAGCCTTCCGATTATATGGTGAAGACGATGATCAGCGAGGATCTGCTGGAGCCGCTGGAGCTGGACAACATTCCTAATTTTGCGAACCTGTCGGATACCTTCAAGAACCCGGATTTTGACCCGGGCAACAAGTATTCGATCATTTACACCTCCGGGGTTACCGGTATCGCCTATAACAAGAACTATGTGAAGGAAGACATTAGCAGCTGGGACGACCTGTGGAATCCGGAATACAGCGGCAAGCTGCTGCTGGATGACAATCGCGAGGTCATCGGCATGTCGCTGAAGAAGAATGGCTATTCCAACAGTTCTACGAATGAGGCCGAAATTCAAGAGGCAGTGAATGATCTGAAGAGCCTGGTGCCGAATGTACTGGCCTTCGATACCGACAGCATCAAGCAGAAAATGATTCAGGAGGAAGGCTGGATCGCTACTGTATGGTCCGGGGATGCCTCCTTTATTGCGAAAGAGCTGCCGGATCTCGGCTTTGTCGTACCGGAAGAGGGGGCGACCATCTTCTCTGACAACTATGCCATTCCTAAGGGAGCAGAGAACAAGGAGCTTGCCGAGAAGTTTATGAACTACATGATGGAGCCGGAGGTCAGCGCAAAGAACTACGAATATATCGGCTACAGCAACCCGAACGTCAAGGCAATGGAATTCCACAGTGAAGAATATCGCAATGACCGCATGATTAATCTTACAGCGGAAGAGCTGGAGCGCACGGAGTGGCTCAGCGATGTCGGCGAAGCGCTGCCGGTGTATGACCGGGCCTGGAGTGAGCTGAAGAGCGGACGTTAAGACCGTCAGCGGTGAGTTTGAATATGCATAAGAGCTGCCTGAAGCGGAGAAATTCGATGCGGAGGCAGTTCTTTTTTTGCATTGTGTTGCATTGCAGAATTGTCACTGACATTGTTACCTTTCACCCCTGTGCCGTTAGATATAATGGGAGACGGGTAATGACATATACATAATTTTTCAAAATAAGGAAAAGGTGATGGAAATGAACTTACGCAGAACATGGATCACAGCGATGCTGGCAGCAGGCGTTGCCTTGGGCAGTGTCATGGACGGCGGGGCGCAGGGCGCTGAGGCCGCGACGGTCTCCCGGAGCCACCTGCAGGCCGTGAATGAGATTACCGTAACCTGGGATGGAAAAGAGCTCTCCCGCAAGGGCATAGTCAGCCTCGGCTCTTCTTATGTTCCAATCACCGAGGTGCGGGATGTCCTGGGCTTGTCCTTGCATTATGATGCCAAAGAGCGTTCCTATACGCTGAGCGGAGCTCTTCACGAAATCAAGATCTACGTGTACGGGGGAGATGAGATCGGACTGCTCGTGAACGGCTATTACAGCAACAGCAAAGACGCAAAGCTGGTCAACGGACGACTATACCTGCCATACGACCTGCTTCATCAATATATGGGCGTGCAGGGAGCTTGGAGCTCTGCAGAACAAACCTTGAGCCTGACCAGCCTGCCGCAAAATAAGCTCATTCTTGAAACCCGGACTCTTCGTGAAGTGACGCCAAAGGCGGACATCTCGGTTCGCTACCCGGTTCTGAGCGGGATGGCGAATGCCAAGGCGGAGGCGGATATGAATGCCGTCTTCAGACAGCATGCCGAGGATTTCATCTCGGAATCGGTCGAGGGATTGAAGGAGATGCCGGCTCCGCGGGAAGGGATACCGTATGAGTATACCGGAGATTTTATCGTGCACCATAATCGTGACGGTATTCTGAGCCTGACTGCACATGAGTATACCTATGCTGGCGGGGCGCACGGAATGACCTATCGCACCAGCTGGACATTCTCACTTCAAGATGGAAAGAAGCTGCAGCTTGCTGATGTAATCAACCTGCAGGGTGACCGTAAACAAAAGCTGGATACGTATGTGCTGGAAACGCTGGAGGAAGGAGGCGGTTACCTCGGCGGGTTCCAGGGTGTGCCGGCCGATGCATCGTTCTATATTCAAGGGGATGCGGCGGTGCTCTACTTCCAGCTGTATGAATATACGGCGTACGCCTACGGCTTCCCGGAGATGAAGCTGCCCTTCAGCGTTTGGAAGAAGTAGGCCTGTTTCTGGCAGGAGCATCTAGGCACATGAAAAAGGGGCGGTCCCTTGAGATTACGGATCTCAAGAGACAGCCCCTGTTCTTGCTGTGAGAAAAAGTTGATTGGATGTTAGATGCCTTGCGGCGGTGTGCTTTCCAGCACCTGATCCACCAGTCCGTACTCCTTCGCTTCGGAAGCGGTCATGAAGTAGTCACGGTCGGTATCCTTCTCGATGCGCTCCAGCGGCTGTCCGGTGCGCTCGGCAAGAATGTGGTTCAGCTTATCGCGCATCTTCAGGATGCGGCGGGCGCGAATTTCAATATCCGTAGCCTGTCCCTGAGCACCGCCCAGCGGCTGGTGGATCATAATTTCACTGTTTGGCAGCGCGAAGCGCTTGCCCTTGGCGCCGGCATTCAGCAGGAACGCGCCCATCGAGGCAGCCATGCCGACACAGATTGTGGATACGTCCGGCTTAATAAATTGCATTGTATCAAAAATAGCCATACCGGCCGTGATGGAGCCGCCCGGACTGTTAATATACAGATGAATGTCCTTCTCTGGGTCTTCCGCTGTCAAAAACAGCATTTGCGCAATGATGGAATTGGCGACCACGTCATTGACATCGGAGCCGAGGAAGATAATGCGGTCTTTCAGCAGTCTGGAATAGATGTCATAGGCCCGCTCACCGCGGTTGCTTTGTTCTACGACCATAGGGATAAAACTCATTCGTGAAACCTCCTCTAAAGTACATTCCTCATTAAAATACTGTTACCGTATTACCCATATGATAAACAATTGAAATCAAAAAGTCAAAGAAAGTCAAACTAATGGGTAAAAAAAAGAGCCGTTCAGGGCGCTTATGGGTAAAACAATATTGGGAAAACTGAAGATGGTAAGTAAAAATGGCGCGCCCGCGAGGAATCGAACCTCGATCTCAGGCTCCGGAGGCCTACGTCATATCCATTGGACCACGGGCGCATATTCAGTTAAAAATTTAGCAACAGAATTGATTATAGCAGATGACATTTTAAAATACAAGCGGGCGTTATATTTTGGCTCTTCGCTGAATTGAGTGGCTAACACCGAATTCTGTAGATTCATAGGATCGCTTAGATCTGAGAGTTTCTTTAAAATCTGGTATAAAGGGAAAGAGGGAACTGACGAGTTCAACTCCTTCGTGC
>NZ_JBISEO010000020.1:0-62894 GCF_044383795.1 Paenibacillus sp. JSM ZJ436 | reverse complement strand
CCATTTGTCTCTTAAATTCTGCTGTAAATGTACGTCTTTCTCTTGGCATAGTAGATCCGCTCCTCATTGTGATGATTTCATTCTACTAGCCCCTAATTTTCCTGTCCAACTAAGTGTAGCCGATTCATTGTTGATACAATAAATGCCAAATTGAAAAATGGGAAGATTGAGAATGTTGCAAGTTGGTCTAATTTTCTTTTTGATTATGAGACTGAAATTGTGACTTTTGAAGAGAGAATTGGGAGAATATCGAAAAATCAATTTGTTGAAGTTTTCAAGCAGTTGATACTAGTTAATGCTTCAGAACTAGGGGATATAAAGTACGAAATATTACCTGCTGCTGAAAACTTAAAAACAGAATTGCGAAAATTCAAACACATTTACTACGCCAAATTTGAATTAATACCGGCCAATTGGGACGATGATGAAGAATTTGATGAATTGGACAAGGAATTAAAGAATCTTGGGGTAAATGAGGCTACTCATGAGTACAAAGCAATGAATCAAGGGATGAATCCTGATTCAAAACTGTTCTCTAAACCCGTGAACATGACCTTAGCGGGATATGGGCATTTTGATATTCGAGGTTTGGATCAAGATGGCGAGAGTAAACAATTAATATCGAAGCAAGAATTGCTTTATGAGTCAATACAATCTGGGGATGATATCATAGAAGATTACAGTCGCAATTATTTCGTCTTTGTTAAGAGAGCCATTCAGCAACACTTAGGTGCATCTAAAAATGACTAACAATAAGTATTCGTTCACTGATATGTTAAAGATTTTTGGAATATCAAAGTTATTCTTTTGCAAAGAAGCATATCTATCTTTATTAATCCCAACGATTCTTTTTTATTCGATGTTTTATATCTCCCCAGCTGAATTAAAGAGTATCACGATTGAGCTGACTAAATTTGTTATTGCTTCAGACGTTGCAATGCTTGCGATTGTCATATCAGGCTTTGCAATTGTTCTTTCAGTTAGTGGAAGTAATTTTTTGTTTTTCTTAAACAGAAAGAACCTGAATATCAGATTTTTCTTTCCTTTTTATTTATCGAGTGTTTTGTGGGGATGGCATGCTATTTTTTCTGTTGCATTGTTTATGCTTGTTTCTACAAACATAAAGTCTGAAATTTTCACTGGGTGTCTAATTGGTATTTTATTTCTATATATAAGTTTCTTTTTATATGCACTGTTGAACTCAATCTCATTAGTAAGAACTATCTTGAGACTTGGTTTTGAGAAGGTAAAACTAGATGAAAAGTTGGGGAATATTAATCCTAAACTTTTAGATACATTTAGAAATAATGACACCTAGCTTTAGGTGTCATTATTTTTAAATATTTAGGAAGAAGTCCACTTCTCCTAACAACATATTCACGCTGTACGGATTTCGCCGCTTGGTCCGCCCGTGGATTTTCCAGGAAGTGAATCAGCGGACAACCCTGCACTGCCTAACCGCATCGCGGCTGTTCCCTTGGGTCACTTAATACCCTACAGAGGGATTTCAAGAAGGGCATACCCGGTCTGGCCCTGCTTACGGATATCACGTACCTTCCATACGGCCGCTCCGAGATGGCCTATTTGTCGACCATACTGGATGCCTCAACGGGCGAAATCCTCTCTCACAACATATCCAATCGGCTGACATTAGACATCGCCACGGATACTGTTGACGCTCTCAAGAAACAGAAACGTCTAAAGCTTCAAAAGAATGCTTTCATCCACTCGGATCAAGGCAGCCAGTATACCAGTCCCATCTATCAGGAGTTGCTAAAGAAGAATGGGTTAGGCCAGTCCATGTCCAGACGCGGGAACTGTTGGGACAATGCTCCCCAAGAATCGTTCTTCGGCCACATGAAGGACCATGTCGATCATCGTAGTTGCCATTCCCTTCAAGAGCTAAAGCAAGAAATGAATCGTTACATCCGCTATTACAACAACCACAGATATCAATGGGGATTAAAAAAGATGACCCCTGTTCAATACAGGAATCATCTATTGTCCGCCTCGTAAATCTTCAATACCACTCTTTTTTTAAGTGTTCTTGACAAGGGGTCCAGATTAATAATGCGAAAGAAGTTAATTATCACTTCATTTTTATTTGTCCTCTTAACTCTTATTGTATTAATTTGGTATAGACAAGAAATGCGTTATTACTTCATTGAGTGCAATAGAGATGCAGTTGAAGTGGCGGTTGAAGATCATTTAAATTCGGACATTGATATTCATAAGATCTTTGACTTGGACAACAAAAAATTGCCTCCTCGCTATGGTTCGTCAATGCACGAACGTGATAAGAAATCAGGGGAAAGGCATAAATAATGAGTTACATCAAGAAGTTATATTTTCTTTTGCCATGTAGAATCCTGCGGATCTCTACAATATCACCTAAAACTACATAGAAGACAAGATAAGATTCAACGAGTAACATTCTATAGTTTAATATTTGAAGCCTTGTATCTTTTGGAATTGCACCACAATACGGGAAAGTTTCGAGAATAGATATAGATTGATCAATTTTGTCAGCCATTAATAATGCTGCCTCTGGATTATCAAGCATGATATAATGGATGATATTTAATAAATCCTCCTCAGCTATGGGCAAGTATTCAATATTATACGTTTTGTCCACTGATTAGACTCCTTAGATTTTTCATCACTTCAGCATGACTTTTCCTTTCAATGCCATCATTACTTTGCTTTTCGGCTATAGCAAGTTTCTGATACAACTCAATTAGTGCTTGCTGTTGTTCGTAAGCAGCGTGACTCATGACGACGAGGTCGCTTTGACCATTTTTAGTTATGAAAACTGGTTCACCATCATGATGTGCTATTTCAGAAATTAAGTTAAAGTTGTTTCTCAGATCTGATATTGGACGAATCGTAGGCAATCTGACCACCTCATTCATTATGATGCCATTAATATTATCATAATAATGATAAAGAATACATGGACTAAAGTGCTTTTTGAAAGAGAATATAAAGAGGCCCCCTGACATCTTATAACATCATATTCACGCATTGGGCATTCGCCCTTGGTCCCAGAAGTAAATTCGAAGAAGTGGTTGCCTTTACACACCCGGCTGTCGAGGATCGCCGTGAACATGAGAAACGTTAAGCGAAATTTTCGCAAATCCTAAATGCATAGGAGAAGTTTTAAATGAAGCGAATAATGATCATTGGGTCTGGTGGGGCAGGTAAATCCACTCTTTCAAAGCAACTTGGATGGATATCAACATCTAATGATGAATGGGATAATTTTCAAGAAAGACTAGTGCTTGAAGAATCGTGGATTATTGATGGGAATTATGGAAGAACACTTGATATACGAATGACACAAGCGGATGTAATAATACTTTTAGATTTTTCAAGATGGATAACTACTTATAGAGTAATTAAGAGAAGGCTCATTTATCACGGAAAGACAAGACCAGACCTTAATGAAGATTGTCCTGAAAGTCTGGACTTTGAATTTATTAAATGGGTCTGGAATTTTAAAAAGACAAAAATTCCAGGAATTATGGAAAAGCTAATGAAATATCAAGATAAGAAGATTATAGTATTGAAATCACCCAAAAATGTAGAAAAGCTTATTAAACAGATAAAGACAATTGGTGTAGGTTATTTCAGAGAAGGCGAGAACTGATAACAAGGAATAGTATTCAGACTTTTGATTATTTAATCCCTGAAGCATTTGTAGCAATATCGAGGATGTCAGGTGATTTTGATAACAACATATTCACGCATTGGACGTTAACTGAAATCAATAGGATTGTATTGAAAGTGTATTATGATAGTCTTTGGTTAGATAGCCTTATCGGTAAAGAGTTTTGAAGTGCGAAAGTGCGGAGGAGTATCAAATGCCGAATTTTCTAAGGAGGAGATGAAAATTAAAAAATCTACTGAAAAGAAAATCGTTGTGTATGTAATAATTGCTGCAGGGTTACTTGTTGCAGTAGGGGCGCTTTTTTTATATGGTATGAAGAATTTTATCGAACTGAACTGACACGGAGCTATATTAATAGTGGTTTTATCAATAAATATGTGGAAATTCAAAAATAGAAGATGGGCAATGAAATAGAGGGTTTATAAACGATATAGAAAGCGGGAATGGAGAAATCGTTTGAAAATCAGATTAGAAAGCATAAACAACGAAGTGAAGTGGGTGGAAAGCGTATTAGAATGAATGATTAATAAAGTGTGAATCAGAGTGGATTTGATTGTAGAGCAGCCCTACTGGTGTAGAAGCAAATCGAAGAGGTCATTGACGTCAGTTAACCATATATTTTCGCTTCGGACATGCGTCCCTCGGTTCGCCAACAGAAGCGCAAATCAGAAATTCATGAAAAGCCTAAAACACAAAAAAGGCGGTGGTTCATTGATTACTCTAAGAACCGAAATCATTATCAATGCGCCGATTCAGATTTGTTTTGACTATGCCAGAGATATTGAATTACATACTAAAACTGTTTGGCCGCATACAAGAGAATTAGCTGTTGACGGTGTCAGGTTTGGTCGAATTGGACTTGGGGAAACGGTCACATTTGAAGCAAATCATCTTTTAGTAAGACAAAGACTAACTTCAAGAATAATAGAATATGAAGAACCTAAGCTATTTACTGATGAAATGCAAAAAGGAATATTTAAGAGCTTAATTCATCGACATGAATTTATCGAACAAGGTGGGAAGACATTGATGATTGATATTCTAAGATTTGAAGCTCCATTTGGAATCGTTGGCAGGATGGCAGAGCAATTATTATTAAGGAGATATATGAAGAGATTTTTAGAATATAGAAATGCCAACTTAAAGAAATTAATCGAAGAGAATGTGTGAGTAATTCAAGATGTCACGAACATCCAACAAAACAAATTCACGCTACGGGGCTGCCGCCGCTTGGTCAGCGCGAGATTTCAAGGAAGCGAATCAGGTGGACAACGCTGCGCAGTCTAATCGCATCACGACCGTTCCCTTCGGTCACTGAAGCCAGTGAGGGTTCGTGAACGCAAGAACGTTATATGCAATCAGGAAAAAACTATCAAAGGGACGACCCGAATGACTTCAGGCAGCGGATTAATAAACTCATGATTCCCAACCCAAACGACAAACAACAAAGCAAATATATTCTCGTAAAAGCGGATTCTGTATAAGTTATTGTGTGCGGCATAGGAGTAGCGTATCATGTTTAGAGCGAAGACTATCTAGAATACCCATACAGGAGGCTGCAGCATGGCTAAATCAAAGGTACCCAAAAGACCTACCAGAGATGAGTTTGTACTCGAAGAACTCGGAAATCAGCTTACAGAGGCGTATAACGAGAAGTCAAAGATTGTGCTTACAGTTTGGGGCTGGGAAGAAACCGTTACAGGGACGATCGTAACGATGGACCCAAGAACAGGCAGGGTACATATTCAAACTAATGAAGGATTGGTTAAAGTTCCGTTTATGGATATCATGGAAATGAATTATCCAAGGTATTAAACAAGCAAAACCCGCTCGCTGAGCGGGTTCCAGGTATAAAGGCGAGTCATGATATGATTGCTTTCACCCTGCATATTCGCTATTACTAACGTGTGGTTTTTGTTTGATTAGGACTTGTATTCGCTATAATAGGCAGCATTTTCTCGCTTTTCTCCATCAAGGCATTGCACTGGCCGCATACCGGTTGAACTAGAAACACAAAGTTATCTCTCATCCATCCGTTGCACTCTTCATTAGTGCATGACCATATCGTTGTCATTTCCTCAGGAAGATCCACCATCGGTCTTTTCCGCGAATAGTACAAGCAGCATCCCTCTTTCTCTTTTGGAGTCATGAAGTGAGTAAAAAAAAGCCCCAAAACTAGGTTTGGGACTTTCTAACCGTGATTTACAGTTTAACAACGTTCTCGGCTTGTGGGCCGCGGTTGCCTTGTACTACATTAAATTCTACACGCTGACCTTCGTCAAGCGATTTGAAGCCGTCGCCAGTAATGGCACTGAAGTGCACAAATACGTCGTCTCCGCCTTCTACCTCGATGAAACCAAAACCTTTGTCTGCATTAAACCACTTTACTGTTCCTTGCTGCATGATTCATTACCTCCATATATTTGATTTTTACAATTCCAAAAAAAAATCACATATTGTACAAGGTTATCATCAAAATCATAACCCTCTACAATATGTGAGTTCAGGTTGAAATTCTAACTATTTAAGATTATCACAGCTGTTATTAGAATGTCAAGCTTTAGTGTGTCTCTTTATTTAGAAACGGAGAGCATGGATTTAAGTCAGACAAGGAAGGACATAATGGTAACAAAAAAGAGGTGAACAAATGCAGCATCCTATTGAACAGCAAATACTATGGGGCTACGCAGCGGTGATGGCAGCAGGTGCCGTTATTTTCGCGGTATGGTCTTTTAACCGCAAGCAGGTTCCACGCTACGAATACCTGATAGCCTTTATCATTCCAGTGTGGTCCGGGGCCGCCTATCTGTCGATGGCTATGGGACAAGGTCATATCGTCAAAGACGGCCATCTGATTTACTTTGCACGGTATCTGGATTGGATCGTCACGACGCCTCTTTTGCTGGTTGCCCTTGCGACCACCGCTATGAGCACCGTTCCCAAGGACCGAGTCATCCTGTGGGGCCTTGTCGCTGCAGATGTATTTATGATCCTTACGGGATTAATTGCAGACCTGTCCCCGCGACCGGAGCAATACGTGTGGTACAGCCTGGGCTGCGCCGCGTTTCTGATCATTATGTATGTCATATGGGTGCATTTGCGCATCATTGCCCGAAGCCAAAACCCGAGTCTATACAAGCATTTTCTCATGACTGCTTCTTATCTGACTGTTCTGTGGTTTGGGTACCCCACCCTGTGGATCATTGGGCCTTCAGGCTTCGGATGGACCTCCCAGGTTACAGATACTCTGATGTTCTGCCTGCTGCCCATCTTCTCCAAGGTGGGATTCAGCTTATTAGATCTCAGCGGTTTGAGAAGATTACACGGCAGGCCAGCCGGGAAAAAAGGGAACAGCCGCAAGCAGTCAGCAGCCGTCCGTTAAGCCTTCCTTTTCTTCCGTGCCTTGTCTTTTCAGCGATCTGTCCGAGCGAATCAAGGCCGCCCGGGGCGGCCTTATTCGTGTTACCCTCTGTAGCTTGAATGCTTTATTTGCGGAACTTGTGCACGTTAAGTGCACCGAGCAGCCCTGTTACGCTAACGGTTGCTAGAGTGCTTATTGCGGCTAATTTGCTGATTACGTAACTCTAACGGTTGTGACAGAGCTTATGTGCCTGATTAGGTGCGGTTTGGTCCCCAATAGACTCAATTAGCGTGTCTCACAACCATTAGAATGGGGGCGCTCCCGAAAAGGACTAAATAGCACCTGTGACAACCGTTAGCTTGCGGCGCACCTCGGGCGCCCCTCGATCCGCACTTCGAGGCGCCCCTTATGCGCAAGCCCTAGATGGTTTATTCTGTAGTTGCCGCCTATTTTTACAGCTAAACGCTTTCAGATAGGGTATGATAGACAGGAATACTACACCTAGTCAAACCCAAAGGAGCGATAGCCGATGCTGGCATTGAAATGCACTCAAAAGCTGCTTAAAGATATGAAAACAGCTCCGGTGGAGCTCGAGCATATCTATCCATTCTTTAGCTGGCATGCGAATCTATTACAGCTGCAAAAAAAACATATCATTTTTGTCAATGACGCAACCCGGTTGGGCTTCCTCGTTGACGGAATTCGAAGCGGGCAAGTGGCAAAGCTGAAGGAGACATTCGTCACTGGAGTCAAAGAGTATTTACAGCTAGAGGGTGTGAGAAGAGGGCTGGTAGAGCAGTATTTTCTGGAGGCTGGAGAGATCAGCATGGGGAAAACGAATGACCGAAGCGTCCTCGGAACCTTGAATGAAATGAGCTTTTATAGCCAAACTATGAGATTTGATCACACCCATGACCTCAGTGCAATGTTAAACAGCATGATCTATAAACCGATTGATTATGAAGAGCCGATTCAAGTCTTTAAAAAAGAAATAATGAACAGGTACTCATAAGCTGTCAAATATGAACTTCATCTAACATAGAACTGCGGCAATTGGAATCAGATTCATACATAATGAAAGGAGTGTTGCCTAATGGGTAAAAGCAATCCTCAATCAGATTTTCAATCAGAAGCAGAGTCCCAAAAGACATTAATACACTTGCCGGGATCCGGGCGTAATTATGTGATGGGGCCGATGCGTAGTGTGTTTCTTGCCGATGGTTCTGAAACAAATGACCGCTACTGTGTGTCTGAATGGTGGCTGGATGCTCAAAGTGATGGCCCCGGTCCGCACTGTCATGAAGAGCACGAGGAGCTGTTCTATGTGATTGAAGGTGTAATGTCTTTTTTGGTAGGAGATGAGAGTCTGGACGCACCGAAAGGAACGTTCATCCGTATTCCACCGAATGTTATGCATGATTTTATGAATAAAAGTAAGGCGCGCGCAGGGGTGCTTAATTTTTATATGCCTGGCGGTTTCGAAGAGAAGATGCCCAGCCTGGTTCAGTGGTACGAGCAGCACAACCAGCAGAACAGGGATAGCCAATGAACCTGGCAGTTGATTAGACCGCTCTATATGATGCTTGATGTTACCATCCAAGGATAGGAGAAATGATACATGGCAAATCATAAAAGTATATACGATAATGAGTCGGACATGTATGAAGACATGATTGCTCGGCAGCCGGATATGTTGGAAATCATCAGGGACATTCGGTCTGTAGAAGGGCTGGACGTGCTGGATCTCGGTGCAGGTACAGGCAGACTGGCCGCGACCATCGCGCCCCGGGCACAATCGGTGGTCTGTACCGATGTATCTTCAGCAATGCTGGAGCGGCTGGACCAGAAACTAAACAATCTGTCTATCCCCAAAAACTGGAGCACGTGCGTAGCCGATCATCGCGAGCTTCCGTTAGCTGATGCCTCTGTAGACCTGGTCGTTTCCGGGTGGAGCATCTGCTATTTGACTCACTCCGGCATTGAGGACGGTCCGAAACAGTTAGAGCGGATTCTGCAAGAGATTGAGCGAGTGTTAAAACCGCAGGGCACCGTGATAATTATTGAAACGCTGGGCACAGGCACCACCACACCTGCTCCACCCGATTTCCTGAAGTCCTATTTTTCCTTACTAGAGAAGCACTACGAATTCTCACACCGCTGGATCCGTATGGATTACAGCTATGATCACCCGCAGCAGGCTGTGGAGATGATGACTTTCTTTTTCGGAGATGAGCTCGCAGCCCGGATCAAAGAGCATCAATGGTCGACCGTTCCAGAATGTGCAGGCATTTGGTACAAGCATTATAAATAGTCTGAGATACATCTCGCAAGAGAGGATGAGAGAAATGAATTTTGTTGTCATTGTTCTAATCATTGCCTTCGCCGGAGTAATTAGCAATCAGTACTCGGGACTCCAGCAGATGAGAAAGCTGCAGAGTTCGTTAGATTCGATCAACCGGAAGCTGGACAGGATCACGAAGGAGAAGCTTCATGATAACGATTAGAAGTGCAGAGATCGAGGACATTTCACAGATTCAGCGAATTGCCCGAGAGGCTTGGCTGCATACGTATAAAGAGCTTTACTCTCCAAGCTTTATCGATCATTTCCTGCGCCATGCTTACGCTGAAGACAGTCTGAGGAGATCTCTGGAGAAGGACAAGCAGCAGGAGCTTCCTGGATTTCTGGTGGCGGAATTGGATCACCAGCTTGCCGGCTTTGCACAGCGAAGGCAGCTTCAGGAGGGAGAGCATGAAATCCTGAGAATGTATGTGCTGCCCCGGTATCATCAGCGTGGGATTGGCCGGGCATTCCTGAGACAGTATACTCATGATCTGAAGTCAGGCGTGCTGATTGCCTGGGTGGCGAAAGAGAATCGTATAGCCATCCCTTTTTATGAAAAATCCGGCTTCTATGCTGCGGAGGAGAAACATGAAATGCTCGAAGGTCAAAGCAAAACACAAGTTAAATATGTGCTTAAGCTTTGAGAAGGCTCAGCCGCACGTTCAGATTAGTATTCTAGAGTGGGTGAATCACACAAGCAAGGAGGGTGGAAGCGATGGAGCTATCCACGGTCATGCAGGAGCTGTCGTCTCTTGGCAAAGAACGTACCCGAAATATCTATTTGTCCCAAGGCGCTCGCGAGCCGCTGTTCGGGGTGGCAACAGGTGCCATGAAGCCGCTGGCCAAACAAATCAAAATCCATCAGTCCCTGGCTGACGAGCTGTACGCTACAGGTAATTACGATGCGATGTATTTCGCTGGCATCATTGCTGATCCTGCTGTCATGACAGAAGCGGATTTCGAGACCTGGATAGAAGGAGCGTATTTTTATATGCTGTCGGATTATGTTGTTGCCGTCACGCTCGCCGAATCTGAGCGGGCTCAAACGGTCGCTGACCGCTGGATCCAGAGCGGAGAAGAATTGAAAATGTCTGCAGGCTGGAGCTGTTACTGCTGGCTGATGGGCAACCGTCCTGATGATGCCTTTGACCGGCTCAAGCTGGCAGGTCTGCTTCAGCAGGCTCAGGATTTCATCCACAGCTCGCCGGAGAGAACCAAAGCGGCAATGAACAATTTCATTTATACAGCAGGAATTTCGTATGTGCCGCTGCATGCTGAGGCTGTAGAAACAGCCCGGCAGGTGGGCGTCGTAGAGGTCAAACGTGGCAATTCCAAGACGAGCCGTCTTGATGCATATCACAGCATTCAGAAGGATGTTGAAAAAGGCAGGCTGGGCTTTAAACGCAAATATGTCCGTTGTTAGCTAATGAGCTATGGAGATTTTTCAGACAGTGCCGGAGGGGATCATAGCCGGTGCTGTTTTTATTTGCTAAAAAGATGGTATAATATATAGCTGGTTAACAACCCCGACTGTGTCTTATTTTTTCAAAAAGGCTGAATAAGAGCATCAGCCCTGTACATACTGTGAACACGGACAGCGGGAAGAACGGAGGACAGCTATGGTACTTACCATCACGATTATTATTGCAGTGCTGTTTGCATTGTGGGGAGCCATTGCTCCCGACCAGCTAGCTAGCGTAGCCGATCGGGCATACGGGTTCTCGATTCAGAACTTCGGCTGGTTTTATTTGATTGCCACCTTGTTTTTTCTCGTATTTGCATTGTATCTGGCGTTCAGCCGCTTCGGCAATATCAGGCTGGGCGATGATGACGACGAACCGGAATATTCCACGTTGTCCTGGCTATCCATGCTATTTAGCGCCGGGATGGGAATCGGGCTCGTATTCTGGGGCGTGGCTGAGCCCCTGTCTCACTATCTGGCTCCGCCGGAGGGCGCGGTTGGAGGGACGGTAGAGGCCGCCCGTTTAGCAATGAGATATTCCTTTTTCCACTGGGGTCTGCATCCGTGGGCCATTTATGCAGTCATTGCGCTCGCGCTGGCTTACTTTCAGTTCCGCAAGAATTATAAGGGTCTGGTCAGCTCCACGTTCATTCCTCTTCTGGGGGAGCGTGTCGTCAACGGCTGGGTCGGCAAAGCGATCGATATTCTCGCCGTTCTGGCTACCGTGTTTGGAGTTGCGACCTCGCTGGGTCTGGGCGCACTGCAAATTAACGGCGGCCTGAATCATCTGTTCGGAGTGGCCGATTCCACGCGGAATCAGGTGATCATCATTCTGATCGTAACGGTGCTGTTCCTGATCTCTGCGAGTACAGGCCTGAACAAGGGGATCAAGATTTTGAGTAACACCAATCTGGTCATTGCCGTGCTGCTCATGCTGTTTGTATGGATCGCGGGACCGACTGCGTTTATCTTCGACACCTTCACGACGACGCTCGGAAATTATGTCCAGAATATCATTGTCATGAGCCTGAGGCTGACCCCCTTCTCGCAGGGAGCCTGGGTCGGGATGTGGACGCTCTTCTACTGGGCATGGTGGATCGCCTGGGCACCCTTTGTGGGCACCTTTATTGCCAGAGTATCCAAAGGCCGCACGATTAAGGAGTTTGTTATTTATGTGATGCTGGTGCCAAGTGCCTTCGGCTTCATCTGGTTCTCGGTGTTTGGCGGAACCGGACTGCATCAGGAATTGTTTGATCTTGGGAACGTTGCCCAAGCCGTGAAAGAAAACACGACCACTGCTTTGTTCATTACACTGGAGCATCTGCCCCTCGGTGCAGTCATTGCCTTTATCGCAACGCTGCTCATCATGACCTTCTTCATTACCTCGGCAGATTCCGCGACCTTTGTGCTTGGAATGCTGACCTCGGACGGAACCTTGAATCCGACGCTGAAGGTAAAAATGACCTGGGGCATCCTGCAGTCCTTCATTGCGATCGTGCTGCTGCTAAGCGGCGGGCTAAGCGGTCTGCAGACCGCCTCTATTGTGGCCGCGCTTCCGTTTGCGCTCGTCTTGATCGGGATGTGCTTCTCCCTCCTGCGAGCCCTGCAAATGGAGGACAAGGAGCGGAGGCGTAAAGAGAAGCGTATACAGCAGAAGCTGCGCCGGATGATGGAAGCAGAAGAGAACGGACAAGCCTAATAGAGCATCAAGAGATCATTCGATGGGAAGAAGCCTGAGCTTGCTTGGCTTATCTTCCCTGGAATGGTCTTTTTTTGTTTATCATGACAAAGTGGGTTAGTATTATTCCTATCATAGCTTCAGAGGGAGTGAACATGCATGTTCAACACACGACCCAAAAAGATAGTCTGGGCACTTCTGGCAGTGTTCCTGGTGATTGTTAGTTTAAGCTTTTATGAATACGTAACCATAAAGGTATTTCAGCCTAATGCCAAACAATTCGACCAAGCGCTATTGACCGCTGTAGATCAAGGAGATACGTTCAACATGTCCGAGCTTGTTGCATTGGAGTGGGATACACTGTATGTCTTTCCTCCATATACGTCCAAGCAGCAGATGGAGGAGCTTGTGGGCACTTCATGGACAACCTCTTCCTATCTGGGCTATTATGTTGTGGATAAGAGCTCCTTGGGACAACATCCGCTTGATGATGAATCCTTCAATAACTTGGTGCTTGTACAGAAGGGGAACGTAGTGCTGGATCGGACGTTTACCCGAAGAGAGGTGGATTTGACGCATTTATCTTCCAGAATTTCTCGAGAATATGCGCGCTTCGAGGTGCAGGACCGGGTATTGAAGCAGGCAGACATTGAATCATGATAGGACTGGCTAGATACACATCTAACATAAGGGAGTGAGATGCTTGCAAAAAATCGCGATCATTACAGGCGCCAATTCAGGTATGGGCTTGGCGTCGTCGGTAGAGCTGGCAAGGAAGGGCGTTAAAGTAATCATGGCATGCCGCAGTCTGGAGAGGGGACAATCCGCGCTGAAAGAAGCGAAGGAGCGAAGCGGATCGAATGATCTGGAGCTGATGCTGTGTGATCTGGCGGATCTGAACAGCATCCGCGCTTTTGCTGCGCAGTTCCAGGAGAAATATCACGTGCTGGATGTGCTGCTCAACAATGCTGGCGTAGTAATGACCCGCCGGAAGGAAACGGCTCAAGGATTCGAGATGGATCTTGGAGTGAACCACCTGGGGCATTTTCTGTTGACGCATTTGCTCCTGAAATCGCTGCTGGCAGCAGAGCAGGGGCGGGTGGTTACAGTAGCCTCGGGTGCATATAAGGCGGGGAACATCCGTTTTGACGATCCATTTATGACCCGAAGATATCATCCAATCAAGGCGTATGCCCAATCCAAGCTGGCGAATGTTTTATTCACCAAAGAGCTGGCCGACCGACTGCAGGGCAGCCGGGTGACCGCGAATTGCGTTCACCCCGGCGCCGTAGCGACACAGATGGGGGTCAATCGTGAAACGGGATTCGGAAAGACGGTAATGAAGCTGTTGAAGCCATTTTTTCTCACGGCAGAGCAGGGAGCAGAAACGGCAATGTATCTCTCGCTCGCTCCCGAGCTTAGAGAGGTGTCAGGCCAATATTTCTACCAGAAGAAACCTCAGCAGCTGATATCCAAAGCCAGAAACAAGCAGGATGCGGTGCGTTTGTGGGAATGGAGCTGTGAACAGGTTGGCGTGGAATACGAGCTGCCGAGAGTGTGAGGCATTCCTGCAGCAGGGGGATGAGCAGGCTATGTCCGCTTCAGGCGCTGTCTGGCAGAATCCTTATTCGGAGTCATCGGCTCATGGCTGCCCGCTCTTGCCAGCCCGTATACAGGCATGTTACTATACATCGTTTCGTAGGAGCCATTGTCCACAAGATACGTTTCATGGTAGATGCCGACCGTATCACTGGCTCCTACCTTAAGGTTGAAATTTCTCCATGCCTTGAGATGAGATGCACCGTTCCGGGCATAATGCTCCAGCTGTTCGAACGACCGCCAATACTGAACAAGCATCACTTCCCGCCAAGACATGTAATAAGACGCGTGCAGGAAGCCGAGGCTTTTATTGCGGTACAGCTCCTGTAGCATGGGGCTCATTGCAAGTGTAACGGGCAGCCACTTATGAATAGCCCATGCTTTGTTAATCCGCACTCCAATAATAAAAACCACAAAAGGGCCTTCAATCTGTGCTGTAAACCGTCCGGGATAAATGGTTCCCATATTCTCACTCCTCTGATGAATGTTCGAGAAGCCGGAGATGAATTTCGTAGAAGCCGATAACATCTGCCGAAGCATACTGCTGAGCAGTCAAATAAGACCCATAAAATATAGTGAAAAGAATCTTGACCGCATCTTCTGCCGATACATCCTGCCTTAGAGTACCTTCTTCTTGAGCCTCGTTCATGCTGCGCAGAAAGAACCGGTACAGATCCGGTGTTGCACTTCCAATTTCTTCATTGCCAGGAAACAACAGCTTGATCTCAGCCTGACTTAATTCCTGCAAGTGAGGATGCATCTTCATTTCTGCCAGAAAAGAAATCAAGCTCGGCAAAATACCCGGCATGTGATGGGACTGCTCGGCGACCTTCTGCAGAAGATAGCGGATGGAAGCGAAGCCGCGTCTATGATCCCGCTCGATCTCAATGATACGTCCGGTCAGCCAAACACGCATGAAATAGACAAGCACGTCTTCTTTTTTAGGGTAAAATTTAAAAAACGTAACTCGTGACACTTCTGCCTTTCTGCAAATATCCTCCACCATCACCTCGTGAAACATTTTGTCTTCCATCAACGACAGACTAGCCTCATACAATGCAATCTTCGTACGGGCCTTCTTGATTTCTCTTAACGACGTATCTGTAAGCATCTGGGATGACCACCTCTTTTAGTTAACTCATGTTAATAACTTAACTCAAATTAACTAAAGTGTCAAGATGACCAATTGTGATTGATTATGCAGTTAATTATGCAGAGATTGATTTGCTCCATTTTACATAAAAACCAAGCTTTTTTAATAAAATTTACAAAGATAAATATATTTACTCAAGTACACTTTGTTGCATATAATGGAAGTGACTATTTATACAAAAAAATGCCAGAAAGGGGAAGTGTATGTCGAAGAGTCATGAGCTTCATGTCGTTGTCGGTACGGGACCGCTAGGTTTAGCTGTGATGGAGGAATTACTGCATCGGGGACATGTCGTTCGCATGGTTAACCGGAGCGGGCAGGCGACGGTGCCTGATGGCGTGCAGGTCGTCAAGGGTGATGCCACTAACGCGGTAAGTATTTCTCAAGCCTGCAAAGGGGCATCCGTTATCTACCATTGTGCCAAAGCTCCTTATACAGAATGGCCGGAAAAGTTTCCGCCTATTATGGAAGGCATAATCGGAGCAGCGGCGGCAGAACAAGCCAAATTGGTATATGGCGATAATTTGTACATGTACGGAGTGAAGCGCGAGCCATTGACGGAAAATTTACCGAATGCTGCAACAGGGCGCAAAGGCAGAACAAGAGCTCAGATGTCAGACCGATTAATGGCCGCGCACCGCGAGGGTGTGGTTCGAGCTGTCATTGGCCGCGGCTCCGACTTTTACGGTCCAGGTGTGCTGGATTCTGCATTGGGAGAGCGTGTTTTTAGGGCCGCACTTGAAGGCAAGCCGGCAGAGGTGCTCGGAGACATCGACACCCCCCATACCTATATTTATATCCGTGACTTCGCAAGAGGACTCGTGACGTTGGGCGAACGTGAGGAGGCACTCGGACAAATCTGGCATGTGCCCTCCGCAGAAGTGATCACAACCCGGGAGTTAATAACGATGGCCTACAAGTCAGCAGATCAGCAGCCAAAATTTCGAGTGGCACCTAAGGCCTTTGTATCGATGATGTCACTGTTTAATGCCAACATGAGGGAGCTAAAGGAGATGCTTTATTTGTATGAGCACCCCTTCGTCGTGGACAGCAGCAAGTATGAACGTGCTTTCGGCAAATTAACGACCCCTCACCATCAGGCTGTCCTCGAGACCATGAATTGGTTTAAGCTCACAAACGTTGTTGCAGGAGCAAGATAATATATATCTAGGGGTGAAAAATGATGGTAGAAGTCGGTCAGAGGATGAGCAGCGGTGACAGCGGTGACAGCAGTGAAGTCAGAGAGCCGATCGCAGTGATTGGCATGGGCTGCCGTTTTCCCGGTGGTGCGCGTAATCTTGAGGACTTTTGGAGCATGCTGTGCCAAGGGGTGGATGGCATTGGCGAGATCCCTGAAGATCGCTGGAATATTTCCAGCTATTATGATCCTGATCGGTCAAAGGCTGGAAAGACGAACACGCAATGGGGTGGGTTTCTAGAGCAGATTGATCAATTTGATGCGGCTTTTTTCGGGATTTCACCTCGTGAGGCATCGTTGATGGATCCACAGCAGCGGCTGCTGCTGGAGGTTTGCTGGGAGGCGCTGGAAAACGGCGGACAAGTGGCTGAACGATTGAAGGGGACGAAGACCGGAGTCTTTATGGGAGGCTTTACGCTGGACTATAAGCTGCTTCAATTTGCAGAGAGCAATCGGCATCTGGTTGACTCCCACACAGCCACAGGAGCGATGATGACACTGCTCGCGAACCGGATTTCTTACTTCTTCGACTTTCGGGGACCGAGCATCTCTTTAGATACGGCTTGTTCCTCATCGCTAGTTGCTGTTCATCTGGCCTGCCAAAGCATCTGGAGCGGTGAGAGCTTGCAGGCTCTTGCAGGCGGCGTGAACGTAATGCTAAAGCCAGATTATTTTATTGCCGAATCCAAGGCGGGGATGCTTTCACCGGACGGTCGCTCCAAAGCGTTCGACTCCAGAGCTAATGGTTATGTGCGAGGCGAAGGAGCCGGAGTCATCCTGCTGAAGCCCTTGACGCAGGCTTTGAAGGACGGAGATCCCATTCATGCACTTATTCAAGGAACCGGTGTAAACCAGGACGGTCACAGTTCTGGCATTACCGTTCCACGCGGGGAGTCTCAGCGACAGCTCATGCAAGATGTATACAGGGAGGCGAACATTGCTCCATGTAATGTACAGTATGTGGAGGCTCATGGCACAGGCACCCCTGTTGGCGACCCGATTGAGGCAAATGCACTGGGTTCTGTTTTATCCGAGGGCCGCGGTGAAGGAAATGTCTGCTACATAGGCTCTGTCAAAACAAACATTGGCCACACGGAGGCAGCTGCCGGTATTGCAGGGTTCATCAAAACTGTGCTGTGCCTGAAGCACCGACAAATTCCGCAGCATCTTCATTTGCGGAAGGGAAACCCGGATATTGAATTTGACAGGCTCAGGCTTCGTATTCCACAAGAGCTTACTCCGTGGCCAGAATCACAAGGACCGCGAATCGCTGGTGTCAATTCCTTTGGATTTGGCGGAACGAACGCCCATGTCATATTACAGGAGGCGCCGGAGGCATCCTCACTGTGCTCACGCCTTGTACAGAATCAGGGAGAGGTTATCGAGGACTATCTGATCCCGTTATCGGCACGGAGTGATACAGCGCTTCAAGCGTATGCCAGTCATCTCCTTGACAGCGTCCGAGATCAAGAGTCCCCGGCCTCTGTGAAGCAGCTGGGCTACGGACTGGCGCTGCGTCGTGAACACCATAGCTGCAGAACAGCTATCGTTTCAAGCTCTACGGAAGAATGTATTGCAAAGCTGAACGATTTGCAGTCCGAAGAGTTCCCGCTTGCGGCCTCAGCCTCCAGCTTAAATCGAGACGGATCCGCAGCATCCCCTCCGCGTATTGTGTTTGTATATACGGGGATGGGGCCGCAGTGGTGGGCTATGGGACGCCAGCTTTTTGAACAGGAATCCATATTCCGGGAAGCAGTCATCCATATTGATGACATCTTTAGGTCCTATTCCGGCTGGTCACTGCAGGATGCCATGCTGGCGGAGGAACAGGATTCACGGATGCAGGATACCGAGGTAGCCCAGCCTGCCAACTTTGCCGTGCAGATCGGCCTTACAGCGCTGTGGCGCTCATGGGGCATTGAGTCAGCAGCTATTGTGGGACACAGTGCCGGTGAAGTTGCGGCAGCTTATGCTGCAGGTGCAATGAGTCTTGAAGAAGCAGTCCGGGTTATCTATCACCGCAGCTCTTTACAGCAAACGACTACAGGACAAGGTCGGCTTGTGGCGGTCGGCCTTCCGCTTCAGCAGGCCAGATCCCGAATTCAAGGCATTTCTCAATCGGTATCCATTGCTGCGATCAATAGCCCGGGTTCAGTAACGCTAGTAGGCGACCCTGCGATGCTGCAGCCGTTGACTGAGGAGCTTGAAGCTGAAGGTGTTTTTTGCAAATATCTGCAAGTCAATGTTCCTTACCATAGTCACTATATGGACCCGCTGCAGACAGAGCTTATGGATGTGCTGCATGATCTGGAGCTGCGGCCTGAAAGCGTTCCTATGTACAGTACCGCAACGGGGCATAAAGTAGCAGGTAGCGATCTGGATGCCGAGTACTGGTGGCGAAATGTACGTGAGCCCGTTTATTTTGCTTCTGCTGTTCAGGATATTCTGGAAGACGGATATCGATGGTTTCTTGAGGTCGGTCCTCACCCTGTGCTGGGAAGCTCTATTAAAGAATGCTTACAGAAGCAAGGAGTGGAAGGATACGTATTGCCGTCTCTTAGACGCAGCACGCCGGAACGCAGAACCATGCTGGAATCACTGGGCCTGTTGTATGCACACGGCTGTCATGTCCGCTGGGATGTGCTTTATCCGGATCAGGTTCCATTCATTCCGTTTCCGTCCTATCCGTGGCAGCGGGAACGCCACTGGCAGGAGTCTGCTGCCTCAATTCAAGATCGGATTGAGAAGGAGGTTCATCCCTTATTAGGACGGCGTATTCCATCGCCTGATCCTACCTGGGAAGTGGAGCTGGATCTTTGGAGACTGTCTTACCTCAACGATCACCGGATCCAGAACGCTATAGTATTCCCTGGCGCAGGCTATGTAGAAATGGGTATGGCTGCCATGCGGGAATGGTACGGAAAAGCTGCACATGCCCTGTATACCGAGAATATCAGCTTTGTGAAAGCGTTATTTATCGACAACAAAAGCACCGTTAAACTCCGGATCATTGTGGATCCACAAGCGTCCTCCTTCAGCATATACAGTAATCCGCAAAACTCGGAATGGACTTTGCATGCAGAAGGGAAGGTAAGACCTTTCCGGGGCAAGAGAGATGCAGAACGCCTTCATATTACAGATTTGCAGCAACGCTGCCGTAAAGAAGTGGACAGTGACGTATGCTACGAGCATTTCAAGACGATGGGCTTGGAATACGGGAAATCATTTCAGGGTATACGCCAGCTGTGGCAGGGAGATGGAGAGGCACTGGCCAGCGTGAATGTCCCTCTCGACATAAGTAGTGACCTGACCTCTTATCGGATTCATCCGGCTGTGCTGGACGTGTGCTTCCAGGTGATGGCGGCCGCTTTGCCTATATCCACCCAATCCTCTTCAGTTTACATGCCGGTTCGTGTCGGTGAAGGCTTTGTTTTCGGTGATCTTACCCCTACGATGTGGATTTACGCTAAAATCACACAACAGAATGAGCAGGGTCTCGAAGGTGATATTCAGCTATTGGACGAAGCAGGGCATGTGATTCTGGAGATTCGTGGCTGTCACGCGGTATCACTTCGGGATGAGCAGGAGCCGGCTTCAAAAAAGCAAAGTCATTACGAGCTTCGATGGGAATTACAGCAGCGGGACAATGACATAACGCCTTTATCAGCCAACACAGGACGATGGATCGTACTGCAGGATCGTCAGGGTGCTGCGGATAAACTGGTAGCGGAGCTGGAGCAGAGAGGGCACTCGTGTATACGAGTATATTCAGATCCTGATATGCGTTATCGATCGGACCTTGCGCTCGGACGATATTGGGTCAACCCGCTTACCCCCAATGACTTCTCATCATTGTTACAAGATATTATGGATGCAGATGATGCCGATCCAGCCGGTATTGTCCACTTGTGGAGCCTGGACGCAGCATCGGCGGGTTCCCTTGATCTGGAAGGTCTCCAAAAGGCACAGGACGAAGGTGTTCTAGCAACGATGCATCTGGTGCAGGCAATGTCAAATCGTATCTGGCGGAAGAAGCCCAAGCTGTGGCTTGTGACGCGAAACTGTCAGCCAGTTCAAGATCACGGTCAGCCCTTAGAGATTGCCCAGTCCATGATATGGGGATTAGCACGTACTATTGGACATCAGGAGCACATGGATATGTGGGGAGGCATTGTTGATCTGGAGGATGTAGACGACGCAGGTCGGCTTGCTGACGAATTGTTATCCTCTGACGGAGAAGATCAAATCGCTTTTCGTGGCGGAGAGCGCTATATACTTCGGTTAACGGATCAGGCAGAATCCCCTTACCAAGTACCGGCAGCATTGCGTGCGGACAGCAGCTATCTCATCACAGGTGGTTTGGGAGGACTCGGTCTTCTTATCGCCCGCTGGATGGTTGAACGTGGTGCGCGCCGGCTCATTCTGCTGGGCCGCGAGTCGCTGCCGCCACGTTCCAGGTGGTCTGATCCAATAGACAACCACACACTGGCTCACAGAATTAAAGCTGTACAGGAGCTTGAGCGGATGGGAGCTTCGGTTCATGTGGCAGGATTTGATATTGCAGATGAAGAAGAGCTTGCCCGATTCGTCGCGGACTACGAACGGGAGCACTGGCCTGCTATTCGAGGCATCGTTCATACAGCCGGAGTAGCCCAGCCTCAGCTTCTGATCCAGATGGACCAGCAGCAGTTTCGTAATGTTTTGAGGCCGAAGGTGATGGGGGCCTGGAATTTACATTCTCAGTTTGCGGACAAGCCCCTGGACTTCTTTGTCCTGTTTTCATCCATCGCCTCCGTCGTCGTATCGCCGGGACAGTCGAATTATTCGGCGGGCAACGCTTTCTTGGACGCCGTAGCACATCATCGCCAAAGGCTTGGCTTACCCGCACTCAGCATTAACTGGGGACCGTGGGGCGAGGTCGGAATGGCGACACAGCTTGACCTAATTACATTTTTTAGTCATCGCGGCCTGTATCCGATGAGTAATGAACAGGGTCTAAAGGCGATGGAGATTCTGCTCGGTCAGCAGTCGGTACAAGCAACAGTCGTTGCTGCAGATTGGCCGGTCGTCGCCGAGAAGAATTTCCCGATGGGGATTGCGCCAATCATGCTGGAGCAGCTGGTGGTTCAGCAGGGAGATACTCAAGCTCAGCAGGGACCTTCCAATCACTCCGTCGACATCCTTAGCCAATTACAGCGTCTTCCGGACATGGAGGCACGAAAGCATCTACTGGAGCAATATATAACAGAGGTAGCTTCTTCCATCCTGCGGATTCAGAGTTCGCAGCTGCTGCCGGATCATCCCATTCATGCTTGGGGGTTGGATTCTATGATGGCGATTGAACTGAAGAATGTGATTGAATCCAGTTTAGGTACGAATGTGGCTGTCGTTGAACTGCTAAAAGGCTCCAGCGTGGCGCAATTGGTGGCACTTTTGCTGCCGCAGCTGCCGGTGCCAGGTGAGCAGAATGACAGCGATGAGGTACAGGCATTGCTGTCAGAGGCGGAGTCACTGAGTCTTGAAGAAGTCGAAGCGCTGCTGCAGGAAGCGGCTGCCGGCAGGGGGAACGAGCATGCATGAGACCTTAAAGGACAAGCTGGCCGCACTGACTGCTGACCAACGAATGGAATTCTTAAAAGGAATCAAAAAAAAGCTGCAGGAGTCCCCCGCTGACGAAAAGCCTGTCACCGCCGGGAAATCCAAGGAGAGATACCCTCTCTCCTTTACCCAGCAGCGGCTCTGGTTCTTGCAGGAGCTTGATCCACAGAGCCCGTTTTACAACATTCCATCGGGGTTTCAACTGCGTGGCGATTGGGATGAGAAGCTGCTCAAGCGCAGCATGGAGGAGCTGGCACGCCGGCATGATGTGCTGCGTACGACATTTGCTTCGGACCAGGAAGGTGCGGCTGTTCAGATCGTGGCAGACCTTCCCCGCCTGTCATGGCAATCTGTAGATCTTCAAGCTCTGCCGGACCAGCTGCAATCACTAGAAATGATGCGGGTTCAGAATGAAGATGTCCAGAGACCGTGTGATTTACGAAACGGACCCGTGTGGTGGGCTACGCTCGTCAGGCTAAAGAGTGACGAATATCGTCTCATTGTAACGATGCATCATATCATATTCGATGGGTGGTCGCTGAGCGTTTTCATTAAAGAGCTGGCAGCCATCTACCAGACTTTAGCTTCCGGTGCTGAGGTATCTTCACTCCCGGTTCCAGCACTCCAATATTCAGACTATGTGGCCATGCAACGAGAAAAAGTGAATGAAATGGTGTTGGACAAGCAGCTTCGTTATTGGACCGGGCATCTCCAGGGTCAACTGCCGGTGCTTGAGCTGCCAACAGATCGGCCGCGACCACCGGTTCAGACGTTTAAAGGGGCTGCGTATACTGTGCTGCTGCCTCAGGCGCTGTATGACGACTTGAAAACATTTAGTCGAAAACAGGAAGCTACGTTGTTTATGACTCTGCTCACTCTCTTCAAGGTACTCCTCTACCGTTATTCAGGACAGACTGACATTACGGTAGGTTTTCCGATCTCCGGCCGTCATCTGCCTAACACTGAGCAGGCCATCGGCGTGTTCGTGAACACACTGCCCATGCGAACAGATCTATCCGGCGAACCCTCTTTTGCGGATCTGCTTGGTAAGGTTCGCCAGACGGCACTGGAGGCCTATGAGCATCAGGATATTCCATTTGATCGACTGGTAGATGCAGTGAATCCTGAACGGAGCTTGAGTCATAACCCATTGTTTCAGGTGCTGTTTACCTATCAGAATGCGCTGCCTGAAATGATGCTCGGCGAACGCTCCATTGTATATGAAGCCGTGGACGGCGGGACGGCGAAATTTGATGTTTCACTGGACATTTACGAAGGTCCTGAAGGTCCTACATGCATATTTGAATACAATACAGATCTGTTTGACCGTCAGCGTATTGTCCGAATGGCTGATCATTTCTGCACTCTTGCGGAATCCGTTGTACGTATGGAGGATTGCCCCATTTCTGCATTGCCGATGCTATCTGAGACAGAGCGGCATACCATTCTTTACGAATGGAGCGGAGAATCCTTGGCATATGAACGTGAACTGCAGATCCATCAATGGTTCGAGCGGCAGGCTGACGCAACGCCTGAACGGCCTGCTTTAGTGCATAACAAACAAGTATGGACCTACGATGAGCTGAATGCGAGAGCAAATCAGATCGCACGTTCACTGCAGCAAGCAGGTGTTGAGCACGGCAGCCGTGTAGGCATTTGTCTGGAACGTTCCATGGATATGGTCGCCGCCGTGCTGGCCGTTCTGAAAGCAGGGGGTGCATACGTGCCCATTGATCCCAGCTACCCGGCTGACAGGATAGAATTTATGCTTGAGGACGCGCAGATTTCTATTCTCCTGACACATATGCAGACCACAGATCATTTTAAAGACTGCTCCATCAATCAGATCTCTCTTGATGGTGAGACATTGTTAAATTTTGCAGGGGAGAAAGGCAATCTTCCCGTTTCCGGTACGGAGAACAGCTTGGCTTATCTCATTTATACCTCGGGTACAACGGGGAAGCCCAAAGGCACAATGGTACGCCATTCCAGCTTGGTGAACGCCCTTGTTGGCTGGGAGAAAGCATACCGGCTTTCATCGGAGACCCGCTCGCATTTGCAGCTGGCCAGCTTTTCGTTTGATGTGTTCACGGGCGATTGGATTAGAGCGCTCTGTTCCGGAGCCAAGCTTGTGCTGGTGGATAAGGATGTAGTCCTCAGTGCGGAGCAATTGTACGAGACCATGGTGCATGAGCAGGTGGATTGCGCGGAATTTGTGCCGGCTGTTTTCCGAAATCTTGTTCAGTTTCTGAAGGAAACAGGTCGAACTCTTGATTTTATGCGTGTGCTGTGCATTGGATCTGATCGGTGGTATGTGCATGAATACGAGATGTATAAAATGTTGTGCGGTCCTCAAACCACATTGATTAACTCTTATGGTTTGACCGAGGCCACGATCGACACTACGTACTGTGACTCAGGCGTTGAAGACCTATCACCACATCAGCTCATGCCGATCGGTCGTCCGTTTCCCAACCAATATGTCTATGTGTTAGACGCTTCACAACAGCCGGTTCCTGCTGGCATCGAGGGTGAATTGTATATTGGCGGGAGAGGGCTGGCTGCAGGCTATTGGAACCGGCCGGACCTAACTGCAGAGCGATTTGTACAGCATCCATTCAGTGACGAGGAAGGCGCGCTGCTCTACCGAACAGGTGACAGGGCTCGTTTTCTATGGGATGGCAGGCTGGAACTGATAGGGCGGATGGACAATCAGATCAAGCTGAGAGGATATCGGATTGAGCTCGGGGAGATTGAGACCTCCATTACTTCTTATCCAGGGGTACAGGCATGTGCTGTAAAGGTTTGGGAGGATTCTATCCTGGCGGCTTGGATTATCCCTGAAGACAGCAGTGAGGTGAACATTGAAAGGCTGCGCCAAGCCCTCAAGAATATTTTGCCGGATTACATGGTGCCTGCTGCCTATATCATCGTGGATACACTGCCTCTTACGGTTAACGGAAAAATAGATCTGAACGCGCTGCCAGCGCCGGAAATATTCATGGACCTGAACAATGCTTATGTATCACCACGAACGCTGACCGAGGAGATGCTGTGCGAAATCTGGACTGAAGCTTTTAGAGTGCCCAGAATGGGGATTCATACTGACTTCTTTGTCAGTGGAGGCCACTCTTTGTTAGCGATTCAGATTCTCGCCCAGATCCGCAAGATTTTTAAGGTAGATCTGTCCATACAGGTACTGTTTAAAGCTCCGACCATTGCAGAGCTCGCTGCTGTAATTGCGCAAGAGAAGGGTGAGCTTGAACACTATAAAGAAGCCATTCATGAAATACCGGAATGTATACCCGACGCCGAAAATCGCTACGAGAAGTTTCCGCTAACCGATGTACAGCAAGCCTACTGGATCGGAAGAAACGATGCATTTGAAATGGGCAATGTTTCGACCCATAGCTACGATGAACTGGATGTGGAGGATTTCGATGCCGATCGTTTCGAGTCGGCCTGGAACAGACTCATTGTTCGCCATGACATGCTACGGGCTATTGTTACGGATGATGGGATGCAGCAGGTGCTGAAGGAGGTTCCTTTCTATCAGATTCCATTTATACAGCTTCAAGAGCTGGAACCGGAAGAAGTCGAGCTGAAGCTCGCATCACTGAGGCAGGAGATGTCGCATCAGATGCTTGCAACGAACAAGTGGCCCGTGTTCGATCTTCGAGTCAGCCTGCTTCATAACGGCAGAGCCCGGATACATCTGAGCTCGGATGCGCTGATGTTTGACGCCTGGAGCTACGTCGTTCTTCTGCGGGAGCTGGCCGAACTGCACCACAATCCGGATGCCGAGCTGCCGGAGCTGAAGATTACGTTTCGGGACTATGTCCAGGCCGAGGAACGGATGAAAGCGTCAAGTGCATACCAACGCTCCTTGGAGTATTGGAAATCGCGTGTGCCTGAATTGCCTCCGGCTCCGGAGCTTCCAATGGCCAAATCCCCGGATTCTTTGAAAAACCCATACTTCACACGCCTGCATAACCGCTTAGAAGGAGATCATTGGAGCCGTTTAAAAACTAAAGCAACGTCCATGGGTCTGACGGCATCGGGTGTGCTGCTTGCTGCCTTTGCCGAAGTGCTTGCTGTCTGGAGCAAGCATCCGCGGTTTTGTCTGAATCTGACCTTTCTGAACCGGATGCAGCTGCATCCGCAGGTTAATGAAATGGTTGGGGAATTTACGTCACTCACTTTGCTGGAAATCGATGGATCGGGCTCCGATCGTTTTGTAGAACGCGCGGCAATGACACAGACAAATCTATGGAATGATCTTGAACATCATCACGTCAGCGGTGTGCAGGTGTTGCGCGAGCTGAGCCGAATGCACGGTCAATACCAAAGTGCGCTTATGCCGGTCGTATTTACGAGTGCATTGACGTTGCCTATCCCCGATCGCAAGCTAACAGGATTCGACTTGAAGCCGGTGTATAGTATTACGCAAACCTCGCAGGTATGGCTGGATTGCGGGGTGTGGGAAGACGAAAAAGTACTTTACTGTAATTGGGACGTCGTTCGGGAGCTGTTTCCGGAGGGCATGCTGGAGGAGATGTTTACCGCTTTTTTCGACCTGCTGTACCGGCTTGCTAATGAAGACGCCATCTGGCATGAACAAAACGTCATTCGTCATCCTCACAGCTCTCTGCTTGATTCAGCCGGCGAAAGGAAAGAACAGGAAGAATCTGCGGGTTTAATGCTACATGAGCTGTTTAGCCAAAAAGCCAGACAATTTCCTATGCACACTGCCGTTTCCATGCTGCAGCGTTCTATGACTTATGAAGAGCTGGAGCGGCTGACGAATCGGCTGGGCCGCAAGCTGCGTCAATCCGGTGCAGGGGCGAATCAGCTTGTTGCTGTGATGATGGAGAAAGGCTGGGAGCAGATCGCAGCCGTTGTCAGCATCTTGAAGTCCGGCGCAGCGTATCTGCCGATTGATCCGGAGCTGCCTCAGGAACGCATTGACTATTTGTTAGAGCAGGGCGAGGTAAGTATTGTGCTTACCCAGCCACGGATTGAGGAGGTGATGAACCGGCAAGACAAGTCCATCACCTGGCTCATTGTCGACGATGGAGTTGCTGAAGGCGTTGAGGATGAACCGCTGGAATCAGCCCAGCAGTTGAAGGATTTGGCGTATGTTATTTTTACGTCGGGATCGACAGGTAAGCCTAAGGGCGTCATGATTGACCACTTGGGCGCAGTCAACAGTATTTTAGATGTGAATGATACTTTTAATATTACTGAAAAGGATCGGGTGCTGGCTTTATCCTCGCTTAGCTTTGACCTGTCTGTTTATGATATTTTCGGTGTTCTGGCTGCAGGTGGGACGATCGTTTTGCCGGAGGCTGCGAGCAGAAAAGATCCTGCACACTGGATGTCATTAATGCAAAAAGAGCGTGTAACCTTGTGGAACTCGGTTCCGGCTTTAATGGGGATGCTGGTTGAATACGCTGCAAGCAGGCTTGTAGATGTGCCGGAATCGCTGCGTCTCATTCTCCTTAGCGGGGACTGGATTCCGCTCAAACTTCCAGAGAATATTCGTTCCTTGTCAAAAGGTGCAGAAATTGTGAGCTTGGGAGGAGCGACGGAAGCTTCCATCTGGTCCATTTTATATGTAATCAAAGAGGTGAACCCTGGCTGGTCCAGTATTCCTTATGGGCGTGCGATGCGAAATCAAGGCTTCCACGTGTTGAATAGTGCTTCATTGGAGCCATGCCCTGTGTGGGTGACGGGACATCTGTATATTAGCGGAGTTGGATTAGCCAAAGGATATTATCGTGATGATGAAAAAACGGCGTCGAGCTTCATCATTCATCCCCGCACGGGAGAACGTTTATACCGGACAGGCGATCTGGGACGGTATTTGCCTGATGGAAACATTGAATTTTTAGGCCGTGAAGACTTTCAAGTCAAGGTCCAGGGGTATCGTATTGAATTGGGCGAAATCGAGGTCGCACTTACTCAACATCCAGAGGTTCGGGAAGCGGCTGCTGCTGTCGTGGTTGCGGAAGATCAGAAGCCAAGGCTCGCTGCGTATTGGACAGGACGCGAAGCTTCTGCCGAGATTACGCAGGAAGAACTGCGGAGCTACCTTTCCAGCAAGCTGCCTCACTATATGCTTCCGGCGGTTTTCTTGAGATTGGAGTCGATGCCGCTCACAAGTAATGGAAAAGTAGATCGGAAGGCACTGCCAGTCATTAAGCTAAATGTATCCTCACCGCCAATGGATACCGTTCTCCCTCGAACAGATCTGGAGGAAAGACTGGCGGAATTATGGCGGGATGTTCTGAAGCTAAACATTGTTGGTGTACATGACAATTTCTTTGAATTAGGCGGAGATTCACTGCTTGCCGTTCGATTCATGATTAGGCTGCAGCATGAGATGGGAGAGAGTCATCCGCTGCGAGTCTTATTCGAGAAACCGACGATCGCAGAGCTTGCAGTATATCTGGAAAGCCTTGTATTTGCTAGTTATGCTCTGGAATAGATGTTGGTGCGAGAAAGGAGTACAGCTCAATGAACAATACATTAGCGGCCGGCCATCCGTGGATTCACATTCCTGAACCCCGTCCCCATGCTCAATTACGCCTTGTTTGCTTGCCATATGCGGGAGGAAATCATTTGATCTACCAGCATTGGCCCCAGAAGCTTTCCACACAGATTGAAGTGCTTGCTGTGAAGCTGCCGGGGAGAGGCGAGCGTTTTATGGAACAGCCGCTGGTTCACCTTGATGAAATGATTGATCGTTTACTCCATGAAATCATGCCATATACGGACAAGCCATTGGCGCTGTTCGGTCACAGCATGGGTGCCATGATCGCATTTGAGCTGGCGCGTAAACTCAGTGCTTCCCGCACTGGACAGTTGTCGCATTTATTCGTCTCCGCCTTTAGTGCCGTTCACCTTCCCCGCCCCAAGAAGGGCCGTCATTTATTATCGGATGAGGAACTAAAGCATGAGCTGCGCCAGTTAAACGGCACGAATGAGGAGCTGCTGAATCATGCGGAGCTGATGGAGCTGTACATGCCTGTGATCCGGGCAGATCTTGAACTGTGTGATACGTATCAATTTCGACCGGGCGAGCCTTTAGACTGTGGTATTACCGCTATCGGTGGAAGGAAGGATGTGGATATCCATGAAGATGATCTGGACGCCTGGCGCATCCACACTAGTCGTGGCTTTGAGATGCATATGCTGCAGGGTGACCACTTCTTCCTCCATCCTGAAGCGGATCTACTGCTTCGCATCCTTGAACATTCACTAGGAAAGCAATAGAGGTCAGCAGCCATCTGTAATGAATTGTTATTAGTACAGGAGAGCCTCTCGGGCTTTCCTTTTTCTTTACGCCCGGCGCACGATATGCAGCAATTTTGAAGATTTATGTTACATTAAAAGCGGTATAGAGAAGAAATCTCAATCCAACAAGAACAGTGAGGACACAGCGATGACACAAAAGCTATATTACAGCTCTGCTTACATCCGGGAGTGGAGTACAGAAATAACAAATACTGTTGAGCGGGAGGATGGCATCTATATTACGCTGGAGGAAAGTGCCTTCTACCCGGAGGGAGGCGGGCAGCCGAGTGATTACGGCTGGATCGGCAACGTTAAGGTGCTGGGTGTACAGTCAGAGAGGGGTCAATTGCTCCATCAGGTGGATCAGCTGCCGGCGGGCGGCGACGTGAACTGCCGTCTGGATTGGCACCGAAGGTTTGATCATATGCAGCATCACAGCGCTCAGCATTTATTGTCGGCAGTTTGTCTGCAGGAGCTTTCAGCATCCACGTTAAGCTTTCATCTCGGTCAGGATTATTGCACGATTGATATTGAAAGATCACAGCTTTCTCAGCAAGAGCTGCGGGATTTGGAGCTGGCCGTTCAGCAAGAGATTTATGAAAATCACTCTATCAAGAGCTACTGGGTCAGCTTGGAGCAAGCGGAGGCGCTGCCAGTCGTCAAGCCTCCGGCTGTAACTGGAGACATCCGCATCGTAGAGATTGAAGGGATTGAATATAATCCATGCGGCGGGACTCATGTCTCGGCTACGGGAGAGATCGGGATGATCAAGCTGCTGAAGTGTGAGAAGCAGAAGGGACATACCCGGATTTATTTTAAAAGCGGGTATCGAGCGCTGCAGGAATTCAATCAGAGTGCAGACATTCTCGCCAAGCTGTCAGTCCGGTTCCATGCGCCGAAGGAAGAGATGATGAACCGCGTGGCCAAATGGGAACAGGAGCAGAGGCAGCTGCTGGTACAGGTTCAAGCATTAAAAGCCGAGAATGACGCCTATCTCGGAGAGCGCCTGCTGGCGCAGCGTGACGGAGGCGTAGTTCACTCATCCTTTGCAGACAGGTCGCTCAAGGATTTGCAAAGCCTGGCCCTTAGGATGATCCAACAGGAGGATGTGGTCACCGTGCTGAAGTCCGACCCCGATCTTAAAGTGCTTATCGCACATCGGGGTGACCAACACCCCGGCTGTGGTGCCTATGTGAAACAGCAGCTTCATAGCGGAGCCAAGGGCGGGGGCAGCGACAGCATGGCTCAGGCGAGCTTTACCACGGCAGAGGATGCTAACGTGTTTTATGAAGCGGCTGTGAAGGCTTTCGCGTCCTTAACGCGGCAAGATGCAGCGGAGCAAGCCTGAGCCATCTGGATGGGAAAAAGAACCATCCCTGCACAAGCCATCTATTCCGTGATAAACTAACGCTACACCTCGCTACAGCGTTATGGTATTCCATCGGCGTAGCCAAGTGACTTACCTATGAACCGGAGGAATACGATGAAATCAGTATTTGGGGCATGGAGCCGAATCAGTCTTGTCAAACGAATCGGTTGGGGAATCCTGGCCGGCGTAATTCTTGCCTTGGTGCTTCCGGATGCGGCAGTCATTAGTATCCTGGGCTCTCTATTTGTATCTGCATTAAAGGCCGTTGCTCCGCTGCTGGTGCTGCTGCTGGTTATGTCGGCTATTGCCAATCATAAGCCAGGAGGCAGGACGAACATGAAGCGGATCTTGATGCTCTACGGCATCAGTACGTTTATGGCAGGCTTGATCGCGGTAGGGGCGAGCTTCCTGTTTCCCGTTTCCCTATCGCTGGTAACAGGCACGGAGGACCTCGCTCCTCCTGAAGGAATTGCTGAAGTGCTGCAGACACTGTTGTTTAATATTGTGGATAACCCGGTCCATGCTCTGATGAATGCGAATTTTATCGGGATTTTGGCTTGGGCGATTCTGCTTGGGGCAGCTCTCCGGAATGCCGGTGAAACGATGAAAAATGTGCTGGCTCAAGGCGCCGATGCCGTTTCGCTCATCGTTCGGTGGATCATTCAGTTTGCACCCCTCGGCATTTTAGGACTGATTTTTGAATCCATTACTTCTAATGGACTGGAGTCCTTGCTGGATTATGGTCAGCTGATTCTGGTGCTCTTAGGCTGCATGCTGTTTGTGGCTCTGGTGATGAATCCCTTGATTGTGTTTCTTCACCTTCGCAGAAATCCGTATCCGCTTGTGGTTCAGTGTCTGAAGGAAAGCGGACTTACAGCGTTCTTCACCCGCAGCTCGGCAGCCAATATTCCGGTTAATATGAGACTGTGCGAGAAGCTCGGGCTGGACAAGGATACGTACGCGGTTTCCATCCCTTTGGGTGCGACCATCAATATGGCGGGAGCGGCGGTCACGATTTCTGTTCTGACGCTCGCAGCAGTTCACACCTTGGGCATTGAGGTGGACTTCGGCACGGCGCTGATTCTCAGCCTGTTATCGGCTGTATCCGCGACCGGGGCCTCGGGGGTAGCAGGGGGCTCACTGCTGCTGATTCCGCTGGCTTCCAGTCTGTTCGGCATTCCCGGCGACATTGCCATGCAGGTGGTAGGTGTGGGCTTTATCATCGGCGTACTGCAGGATTCCTGTGAGACCGCATTGAACTCTTCATCGGATGTGCTGTTTACAGCTACAGCTGAATATGCCGGTCAGCGCAAGGAGTTTGGCGCAAACTAGCCGCCGTTGAAGGACTTTAGGCGGGCTGGTACTCATATACTGTGGTAGACCTGATTGACAAATACCTGAAAAGGCATAGATCCTTATCAGGTATTTGTTATGTACAAGGAGGGATTTAACGATGCTGGTACAGATTTGTGGAGCTGTGTTTTCTTTTATTGTTGCCATCGTGATATCGTTTCAGATCGCTCTTGCGCTCGGCATGCCTTGGGGGAGTTACACTATGGGAGGCAAGTTTCCCGGTAAGCTTCCGGTGTTCATGAGGTTCATCTGTTTGCTTCAAATTGGCATTCTCGGTGGCTTCGCCGTCCTGGTTATGAGTCAATCTGGCCTTATCCCAGGTGCAGAAGCGCCTTCTGTCTCCAGTAAGTGGATCTGGGCTGCGGTTGCTTTTTCAGCGGTAGCGGTGATTCTCAATCTGATCACTCCGAGCGTTCAGGAACGCAGAATCTGGGCGCCGGTGTCAGGCGTTTTACTCATAACGAGCTTAGCGGTAGCCGTTCTATAGATTTTGGGTATCTGATCAAAGCCTCCGCTTGAGGTGAGTCGAAAAATGTAACTGTAAAAATTAAGCTCCTGAAATCTCTCTGAAAAAACAGGATTGACAACCTCTTTGATAATGGTTATCATTTATCTATGTTGACGATAATGATAATCGTTATCAATCGGTATCATCAACCATACATAACGAGAGATAAAGGAGAGAAATACATTGCGTAATATGAAAGGCTTGTTCTTATTGTTCGTCATGTTCAGTGTACTGTTAGCAGGCTGCGGGGGCTCTGGCACAGCTTCAAACCAAAGTGGGGGCAGTGAATCCGCACCTGCAGGCGAAAGCGCCAGTCAGGGCACAAGTGGTGCACAAAGTGAGGCACAGACCCGGACCATTGAGCACGTGCTGGGAACTACAACAATTACAGGTGTACCAGAGAGAGTGGTAGCATTGGAATGGCTGTATGCCGAGGATGTGCTGGCTCTGGGCATTCAGCCTGTTGGCATCGCGGATATTGAGAATATGAATAAATGGGTGAACATTCCCGTGGAGATTGGAGCAGACGTTATGGATGTCGGTTCCCGTCAGGAACCAAACCTTGAGCTGATTGCTTCCTTGAAGCCGGACCTGATTATCGGTCTGAAGGGAAATCTTGAAGCAAACTATGCGGCGTTTGAGAGCATTGCCCCGACGCTTGTATTCGATCCTTATCCTGCAGAAGGCAATGGTGATCAATATGAGGAGATGATCAGTACGTTTAATACGATTGCGGACGTTCTGGGTAAGCAAGAAGAAGCAGCCAAGGTGCTGGACGGCCTGGATCAGACCTACGCTGATGCTAAAGCCAAGCTGGATGCTGCCGGAATGACAGAGCGTCCGTTCACGCTTGCTATGGGCTACAGCAATCAGAATGCCGTTACGTTCCGAATCTCGACGAATAATTCCTTGGCCATTAAGATTTTGGAGCACATCGGTCTTCAAAATGCTTATGAGCCGAAGCAATTTGAAGTGTACGGCTTTACAACAGCAGACGTTGAAGCGCTGCCTCCTTTGCAGGATTCGAACTTCCTGCACATCATTCAGGAAAGCGATAACGTCATCGACAATCAGCTGAAGGACAATCCTGTCTGGAACGGATTGAACTTTGTTAAAGAGAACCGGGTGTATGCCCTGGGCGGTGATATGTGGCCATACGGCGGGCCGCTGTCTGCTCAGGTTATGGCTGAGAAGACAGCGAATCTGCTCACTCAATGAGCCTGATGTCCTCTCATTCCCATTCCAGCCCGGCCAGTGCTCCTCCAGCTCCTACCGCTTCCCGCGGCAGGAGCTGGAAGCCGTTATGGATGCTGGCTGGCGGAATTACCGCGCTGCTGGTGCTAACCTTCCTCAGCCTGACTCAAGGTCTGGCTGACATCTCCGTTCAGACTGTAGTTCAGGCACTGCTAAATCCTCAGGATCTTGCAGACCATCATATGATTCGCAGTGTCCGGCTGCCGCGCACCGTGATGGGACTGCTGGCTGGAGGAGCGCTGGCTGTATCTGGCGTCCTCATGCAGACGGTCACCCGCAATCCGCTAGCCTCGGAGACGACGCTTGGCGTGAATGCCGGCGCTTACCTGGCTGTCGTAGCCGGGATGATTTTCTGGCCAGGTCTTCTGCACCAATATGCCATGCCTTTGGCGGTGCTGGGCGGAACGCTCGCAGCGCTGGCCGTCTTTGCCCTCGCTGGCCGATCGGAAGGGGCGCCGCTCCGCATTGCACTGTCAGGTATGATTGTGACCCTGGTCCTGTCCTCCGTAACCAGTGCGCTGGTGCTGCTCAATCAGCAGACGACCCAGGGTATCTTTCTATGGGGCTCCGGGTCGCTGATTCAGAACGACTGGGACGGTGTCGCCTTTTCGTGGCCATGGATCATTGCCGGTCTGATCGCGCTGTGTCTGTCTGCCCGCCACTGGGACGTGCTTACCTTAAATGAGGAAAGCGCACGTTCACTCGGTCAACGAGTGGGCACAGCCCGCTTTGTGGCTATGGGCGCAGCGATCGTACTGGCTGGTGTCACGGTGAGTGTGGTTGGACCCATTGGTTTTATCGGTCTGATGGCACCGCATCTGGTCCGTCTGTCCGGTGTCATCCGCCATGCGGGTCTCATCCCGCTTGCTGCGTTATGGGGGGCGGCGCTTCTTGTTGGCGCAGACACGATTGCCCGCATGTTCGTGGATGCCTATGGCGAGCTACCGGTAGGCGCAATTACTGCCATGCTGGGAGCCCCCTGCCTGATCTGGCTGTCGCTGCGCGTCTCACGCTCTATGATTGGCAGAAGTGGCAGCGGCGGCGGCTCGATGATCACCGGCGGCCGTCTTCGAAGGGTGCCATATCCGGTCATGATATTACTGTGCAGTATGCTGCTCCTTCTGGTGTGGGTATTTAGCCTGATGAGCGGAAGCCTGAAGATCCCACTGGCAGAGGTCATAGCCGTTCTTAGTGGTGGAGGAGACCCCCTGTATCGCCAGATTTTGCTGGATTTCCGGCTTCCCCGGCTACTTACTGCGGGCTTGTCCGGCATGGCTATTGCGATCAGCGGCAGCCTGCTGCAGCATGCGGTTCGGAACCCGCTGGGTGATCCTCAGGTGATCGGCGTTACGAGTGGTGCTGGCGCTGGTGCGCTGCTGCTCATGGTCGCTTTTCCTCAGCTGTCTGCAGCCTGGGTGCCTGCCGGAGCTGTACTGGGAGGGATGCTGGCCGCAGCACTCGTCTACGCCGTTTCATGGAGAAGGGGCCTCCATCCAACAATTCTTACTTTGGTAGGGATTGCCGTGGCCGCTTTGGGCTCGGCCATCATTAACCTCATGATTATTTATGCAGAGGTGGATGTCGCCCCGGCCTTGTCCTGGATGGCTGGCAGCACGTACAATCGAAGCTGGACCGAGGTACAGCGAATCGTTCCGGCGATTCTAATACTGGTGCCGATTGCTGTCTGGCTGGGACGCCGGGTAGACCTGTTGAATTTTAATGAAGAAAGCTCCATTGGGCTTGGACTTCATGTGCGGAATACCCGCATGGGTGTCGCCGTTATCGCGGTACTGCTGGCGTCGATCGCGGCGGCCAATGTGGGCTCGGTCGGCTTCATCGGTCTGCTGGCACCGCATGCAGCCCGGATGCTGACCGGCGCCAGCCACCGGAGATCCATGATTCTTGCAGCTCTGCTTGGAGGCATATTGCTAGCCGGGGCAGACTGGATCGGTCGTGTGGTCATCATTCCGAAGGAGCTGCCCTCCGGCATTGTTACCGCTCTGCTCGGAGCACCCTATCTGCTGTATTTGATGTGGAGAAGCAATAAAGTAAAGGTGAAATGACCGCTGACTGTCTCAGTCAGCTTGCCGGCTCGTGCGTAATGACACGGGTCGGTTTTTTTGCGTTATAGGGAAGCTGATGCCCGCAAGCTCTAACCCTATACAAAAGAGGCTGAAGGTGAGACAATATTCTAGTTTGCATTTTCTAACGTTAAAGCATCGGAGAGGAAATTTCAGCTTGGATATTTTATGGATAACAGGAATGCTCGTCATTGTGCTGGCTGGCTTTATTCAAGGCCTGACGAGCTTCGGCTTTGCATTGATTACACTGCCTTTTTTGGCCCAGCTGGTGCCGCTTACGGAGGCTGTACCGCTTGTGGTTATTTTAAGCCTGTGTACAAACCTGGTCATATTTACACAAACACGCGATTTTATCGATTTGAGATCCATCTGGCTTCTGATTCTTTGCAGCGTACTGGCTGCCCCTTTAGGAACCAAGCTGCTGCTGGTTGTGGAGGCTGGCCTGCTGAAGGCGGTAAGCGGTGCAGTCATCGTCGTGGCCGCCGGTTTATTGCTGGCCGGACGTTCATATCCCATCCGGAGAGAGCGGCTAGGGATGGTGCCGGTAGGGATTCTGACCGGACTCTTGAACGGCAGCATCTCCATGAGCGGACCGCCGGTCGTATTGTTTTTGTCCAATCAAGGGGTAGACAAGCAGGTTTTTCGAGCCAATCTCAATGTATACGGAATTCTATTAAATCTGGTCACCATCAGCACCTTTATATATAGCGGATTAATTACAGAAGCGGTGCTGCTCCAAACGGCATGGTATATCCCTTGCCTGCTGATTGGCGTACTGATCGGGCTAAAGGCAGTCCGAAGATTAAACGAGCAGCGGTTTAAACGATTTGCGCTCGGATTCATTCTGATTTCGGGAGGCTGGCTGCTGATCCAGTCCTTATTCTGATGGCGACAGGAATCGCCTTTTTGGTACTTTTTGAGGCCTCTTTTTTTCATGCTTGCGCATATAGGTTTGTCTGAGCTGTTTCAGTTTCGCTATAGGAGCTTATAGATATAATGTAGAAGGTCTATTCTATGGTGTACATATTAAGAATGATTGGCAGCACGATGTCCTCAGACGATCGAATAAACCCCCTATAAACAGGCAGATCTCGGCACCCCATGTATCCCTCCAATTAGCGAAGGATCATTCTTTATACAAGCATAATGGCAGTAGTCGGAAGGAGTCTGGGTTCAATGAACATACAGCAGGAATATGAGTGGTCTGGGATTTGGCTGTCCCATGTGAAGGAGCTGGTCATTTTTTACCGGCAGGATGGGACCATTGCTTATGTTTCACCATCTTGTCTGAGAATCCTCGGGTATGCTCAGGAGGACATGATTGACAGACATCGAAGTGAGTTTGAGCTAAAAAGGGATGTGCCTTATTGCTCCTACGCTCATCATTTTGGAGAAATCGAGTCTGAGGAGCTGCATTTGCGCACCATGTCTCATCAAGACGGCCGGATCCTCTGGTTCGAGGCGGAAGAGCGAGAGATCGACAGGCTGCCGAACGGCGAACCTGGAACGATGTCAACCGCCAAGATCATGACGGAGCAGAGAAGAAAGATGCTGATGTGGTCGTATGCCCGCTCGATGGTACAGGTCGGCTATTGGGATTGGGACTTTGAGAGCGGCAAAATATATTTCTCCCCGGAGATTCGCGACATGGTCGCTGGAAAGGTACAGGCTCTGGAGCAATCCCCGCAGCCCTTCTATGACATTATTCACCCTTCAGACGTGGATACTGTAATCAAGACGCTGAATACTAGCACGAAGACCGGACAAGGCGGCGATATCCGGTTTCGCATCCTGCTGCCCGGGGAGACCTGGCGCATGCTCCGCTCTGTTTGGGGCGTCTTTAAGACGGAGGATGGTCAATTAAGCCGGATATTCGGCGTTATTCAGGACATTACGGAATCGATTGAAATGGAAGAGAAAATGCTGGAGAGCGAGCGCATGTACCGTCTGATTGCGGAGACCTCCGGCGACTGGATTACGCTTCACAAACCGGATGAAGCGGCTACAGTCCTGTATTCCTCTCCGGTCTGTAAATCCATGCTGAATTATGAACCGGAGGAGCTCGTCGGGATCCCTGCATTTGATATTATTCATCCGGATGACCGGGAGCCGGTTGCCGAGTTTTTGGGCCGGGAAGGGATCCATGAGGACGACCGAATTACTCTTAGAGCGTTACATAAAGATGGACATTATATCTGGATTGAAACCTCCAGCCGCAGACAATATAACGAGAAGGGTGAAATTACCTCTTTTATCTCCGTGTCGAGAGATATTACAGAACGGAGAAAGGCGGAGCAAATGCTGAAGGAGAATCAGCAGCGCTATAAATCCTTATTCGATCATAATCCGTTCGCCGTCTATTCCATGAACCTGAATGGCGACTATTTAACAGCCAATTCTAATCTCCAAAAAATCACAGGCTACACCCTCGAGGACTTGATCGGCATGTACTGGGGACCGCTCGTGCATCCGAAGGATCTGGACAAAACCAACTATCATTTCAATCTGGCCAAGCAGGGAGAGCCGCAAAGCTATGATCTGACAATCATTCATAAAGACGGTCATCTCGTTGAAATTAACTCGACGAATATACCGATTGTGGTCGATGGAGAGATCGTTGGAGTGTACGGCATCACCTATGATATTACAGACCGCAAGCGGCATCTGGAGCAGATCGAGAAGCTGAGTAATCAATATAACCTGATCTTGAACAGTGTCAATGAAGGTATTATCGGCTTCGATGAGGAGGCCCGGCCAATCTTCATTAATCCTGCTGGAGCCGGCATGCTTCAAATGGATCCAGGCGAGATTAGCGGCTACAGCTATGATGAGTTTATGAAGCAGTTCCAGACCAATGTGGCTCTCCAGTCTGAGAATGCGGGGATTTACCGCGCCATTCAGGATGGCAGAAGATATGCCGTCAGTGAAGCTGTACTGCTTCGAAAGGATGGCTCAAGCTTCCTGGCAGACTATCAGGTGACTCCGATCTGGGATAAAGGCGTGCAGAAGGGTGCCGTTGTCGTCTTTCGGGATATTACGTCCGAGAAGGAAATTCTGAAAGCCAAGGAGATGGCAGAGAAAGCAGACCGGGCCAAATCAGAATATCTGGCGATTATGAGTCATGAGATAAGGACCCCGATGAATGGCATCATGGGGATGGCCGATCTGCTGGATGAGACACTGTTATCCGAGGAACAGCGAAGCTATCTGAATACGATACAAACGAGCTGCAACGCTTTGCTGCGCATTCTGAATGAAATTTTGGATTTCAGCAAGCTGGAAGCCGGAAAGATGGAGCTGAGCCACGAGCAGTTCTCTCTACACTCTGTAGTTGGCAGTGTGGTAGATTTGTTCCTTCCGCGCGCAAATGAGAAAGGAATCTCTCTTGAGGCAGACATTGAGGACAAGGTCCCGGTCCTTGTGGAAGGAGACGAGGGCCGCTTCCGGCAGGTGCTGGTGAACCTTGTCGGCAATGCGGTGAAATTTACGGAGGAGGGAAGCATCCGAATTCACGTTAAATATGAATATGCCTCCTCCATACACTCAGGCGGATGGTTTACAGTCTCCGTGACGGACACCGGAATCGGTATCCCGGAAGAGCGGCGCGACCAGCTCTTTCAATCCTTCTCCCAGCTGCATCCGTCGATTAATTTGAAATATGGCGGCACAGGGCTGGGGCTGGCTATTTGCAAAAAACTGGTTGAGCTGATGGGTGGAACGATCGGAATGCAGAGCAGGGACGGGACAGGGTCAAGCTTTTATTTTAGCCTGCCGTTTATGGGTCGTAACAAAGACAGTGAGCTGGCGGCAACGCCCTCCAGTCAGCCTCGGCTTCCAGAGCCCGAATCCGACTCCTCTGCACGGAGCTCTTACGCCTTGCGGGCCTTGATTGCGGATGACAATCTGATTAACCGGACCTTGCTGTCCAAAATGCTTGGGAAATTCGGGCTGCACACGGATCAGGCAGAGAATGGAAGGGAAGCCGTTAAGGCTTATGAAGAACAGCGGTATGATATCATCTTTATGGACATTCAGATGCCGGAAATGAACGGCTTCGAGGCCGCGCAGGCGATTCTCCAGCAGAGCAAGGACGGCCGCTCGCCGATTATCGTTGCGGTTACCGCCTTTGCGCAGCAGAACGACCGGGAAGCTTGCCTGGATTGCGGGATGCATGATTTTATTAGCAAGCCTGTCTACGTATCAGAGATCAAGCGCGTATTAAACCGATGGTTTCATTAAAAGCTCTTACCATCATCATTCGCAAGGGAGGCTACAGCCTCTACGTATAATAAACATGATAAACCGCGTAGCTCGGGTAAACCAGGCTATGCGGTTTTTTTAGGTGCGCCTGGAGAGGGAAGCACCAATCACATCGAAGGCTGGGAAAATGACTAAACCCGTAAAAAGCTCGCACAGGCAGGGACCAAAGCTTCCCTGCGCAGTGCGAGCTTCTGCGGAGCATGTACCTATGGAATTAAAGCGCTGTAACCCGAACAAGCTCCTGATGAATCCCTTATCGCTTACGGATGAACATGTGTGAGCGAGAAGAAGGTGGCCTTTACATGGTCGGACTTGTCGCTTGTAGTATCCGTATTGTTTTGGTTATAGACGCCAGCCTTGTAATACAAATATTTGTTGTTATAGCCTGACGGCAGATTATAGTTGACGGTTGTTGTTGATCCACCCTCCGGAGTTACTTTGACCGTCATTTTCAAGCCGACAACCTTGATTTCATAGCTCCATTTCTGGCCCAGTGCAATGCCATTGGAAGGATTGAGGCTGGATGGTCCTCCGAGAACATTGACCCATGTGTTGTTATTGTTCAGATCGTCCGTGCCAAAGTAAATGGCACCCTTGCTGTCGCTGGGACGCTTGTGGAAATACAAGCGAATCGGCTCTGTATCCGGTCCATGAATCTGGCCTACAACGACACGGCCGAGCTTGGAGGTATCTCCACTGGTTGAGACGCGGTCTACTCGCAGCGTAGCTTTCATGGTGCCGTCTACTCCGCCGGCCTGAGCCTTAATTGAAGAAGAGGAGGTAGAGGTCACCCAGTTGTTACCATACGAGGTGGTGCCCGCCGAAGCGTTCAGCATTTCCCGAAGCTCGGAACGGGTGTAGCTGCTGTTGGTCGTCGTACTGCCCAGGTTCGGAGCCACAAATACCATGCCGCCTGTCGCGGAATCGGTATAGAACCATTTGGCGTTGCTGTAATTACTGAGGTTAGTAATCTCCGAAGCGTCAGGCAGCGTAAGCTTCCATTTCGTAAGATTAAAATTCTGAGAAGGCGGCTGGCTTGGAGAAAGCGCATTCATAGAATGAGATGATGGAGCAGCCTGGGCAGATGGGATTTCTCCTTCGGCAGCTAAAGCTCCAGTGCTTAAGCCCGCGGAGCCGAGCAGCAAGGCCGATCCCAATACAGCGATTCCTGTCTTCCGAGCGATACGGTAGTTCATCATTACAATTCCTCCTTTTTAATGGTGAAGAATGATTTCACAAGAGTAGCAAAATCTGCGAGCCGCACTCCTTTCTCTACAACAGTGCGCCATTGCTCCTGCGCCTACCTATAAAATATCAGATACTGGAAGAACATACTGTTGTTTTCCATAGATGGTATATGGAATATTTTAGAATGAATTCGTAACTAGTTCCACATTACGATACCCTAAAAAAAACACCAATTCACAAAAAGGGAGACCCTAGATAGAGGAAACGAAAGTGCTTACAATAAATTGCAGGACAGATTATTTATCCAAGAAAGGAGTTTACCAGCATGCCACAAATCACCATAAAAATGTACGAGGGTCGAAGCCAGAGTCAGAAGGAAGAGATTGTTGAAACGTTTACCCGGGAGCTGTCTCGCATTATCGACAGAGAACCGGAATTCATCTCGATCACCTTCGACGAAATTCCAGTAGACGAAAATGCACCGGAGCATCTTAGGAAGCAGAAGGAGCTTGAAGGAGGCAGCCGTGGCTAAGTCCTTGACAGCACAAGATACGAGAACCCTTCGGCCGGAGGAGAGATCGATTTTCTCCTACATGTGGAAGTATAAAACCTTATACATTCTGGCTCTGCCAGGCGTCCTATATTTCATCCTGTTCAAATATGTACCGTTATTCGGATCGGTAATCGCGTTCCAGGACTACAACATTTTCAAAGGCATGTGGGACAGTGAGTGGGTAGGACTGGAGCATTTTCGCACCATGTTTGAGCATTATGACTTCATGCGTATTCTGGGCAACACCTTGTTAATCGGCTTGTATGATACGCTGCTTGCATTCCCGGCGCCTATTATTTTGGCACTGCTGCTGAATGAGCTGCGGCTGATTTTTTACAAAAGAGTACTGCAAACCGTTGTGTATATGCCCCATTTTCTTTCCTGGGTCGTTGTCAGCGGGGTTGCGGTCGGTATCCTGTCTCCCTCCACCGGGGTGGTCAACACCTTCCTGGGCTGGTTCGGAATCGACCCGATTTACTTCCTGGGTGAAGAATCCTACATTCGCTCCATTCTGATTACGTCCGGAATTTGGCGGGACAGCGGCTATGGCACCATTATTTATCTCGCAGCGCTTGCCGGTATCAATCCGGATCTGTATGAAGCAGCGGAGGTCGATGGAGCAGGACGCTGGAAACAGACCTTATCGATTACATTGCCGGCTTTGCTGCCGACGATTATGATTTTGTTCCTGCTGCATATCGGTAAATTTATGGACTTCGGCTTTGAACGCGTTATTGTATTCCTGAATCCGCTGAACACGGAGAACGGTGAAATTCTTGATACTTATATTTATAAAGCCGGTTTACTGCAGCAGCAGTACAGCTATACGACAGCCATGGGATTGTTCAAATCCGTAGTCGGCTTGATGCTGGTCTATATTGGGAATCTTATCAGTAAAAAAACAACCGGCGAGAGCTTGTACTAGGAGGTGAAGGACAATGAATCATGCAACTCAAGGACAGAAGATATTTAACGTTTTCAATATTATTCTGCTTACTGCCATCGCGCTCTGTATGTTTCTGCCATTTGTAAACGTATTGGCCCAATCCTTCAGCTCTTCGCTGGCGGTTACGACGGGCAGGGTTACCTTTTTTCCGGTAGAGTTCACCTTTACGAACTATCTGTACGTATTCAGTGATGCTTCCATCTGGCGTTCCTTCGCGGTCACCATTTATATTACCGTGCTTGGTACGCTAATTAATCTGGCGGCTACTGCTTCGCTGGCCTATCCCGTTTCCCGGCAGGAATTCGTCGGCAGAAAATACGTGGTTATGCTGGTGTTGATCACAATGGTATTCAGTGCACCGCTCATTCCTAACTTTATCCTGATCAAGGAACTGGGAATGATGAACTCCTTGTGGTCCTTGATGATTCCGGGAGCGATATCTGCTTTTAACTTCTTCGTCATGAGATCTTTCTTCATGCAGATTCCAAGCGAGCTCATTGATGCTTCCCGGATTGACGGCTGTGGAGAGCTCCGGATCCTGTGGAACATCGTGCTGCCGCTCTCGAAGCCAGTTATGGCGTCTCTTGGTATCTTTTATGCAGTAGGACACTGGAATACCTTCCAGTCGGCCCTGTACTATATTAACAAGCCAAGCCTGTGGCCGCTGCAGGTCAAGCTGCGTCAGATGATTACCACGGACGATATTTCGATCGATCCGTCGGCATCGCAGTTTAGTGATCTGGCCCATTCATCTCCGGAAGGAATCAAGATGGCGGTTATTATCGTCGCAACGATTCCAATCATCATGATCTATCCTTTCCTGCAGCGTCATTTCGTAAAAGGCCTGATGCTGGGTTCCGTTAAATCCTGATCCTGATTTCTAAAATGGCACCTAAAGAAAACACGAGACCATCTCAAACTCTCCATGGCGCCATGATTTGGAAAAAAGATAGAATGAAATCAACTCGTTGAAAGCGCTATCTTAATAGTCGCTTATGACGTATAATCAATTTAAGGAAAAGAGGGGTAACGGACATGAAAAAATGGGGATCATTCACACTCGCAGCATTGTTAGCGCTCGGTACGCTGACAGGCTGCGCACAAGAAGCGGCAACGCCAGAGAAGCCCGCCACCAATAGTGAAGGCAAGGCAGCAGAGGGCACCGATCAAGGTAAAGCAGAATTCTCGATCTCGATGCGTACACTGGCATTCAACCACGTAGAGAAGTCACCTAATATCAATGAAGATAAATGGGTGAAGAAGCTGGAGGAGATTACGAAAACGGACCTGGATATCGTGCTGGTTCCCCATAAGGATTATGAGCAGAAGATGCTCCAAATGTTTGCGACTAATGACATTCCTGATGTCGTTCAGGGCAGCGGCGGCGTAAACGGCAAGGAAATGGGCGGATCTGTACAAGCCGGCGTGTTCCAGCCTCTAGATGATTTGCTACAGGAGCACGGTCAGAACCTGCTGAAGGTTATTCCGAAGGACGTGTGGGCTAACGTTTCCTACGAAGGCAAGATTTATGGCATTCCGGAGTGGCTGTCCAATCCATCCCGGAGAGCAACCTGGATCCGTATGGATCTGCTGGAGAAGTCAGGGCTTCCAGTTCCTGTAACGGTAGACGATTACATGAACGTCATGAGAAAGTTTAAAGAAATGGGCGTTGAGAATCCGTACATGGGAAGAGAAAACTTCCGTTATTCCGATACGTTCTTCGGAGCCTACGATGTATTCCCGTATCAATCCATGTTCGAGAAGCAAGGCGATCAGATCGTGCCGAAATTCATGGACAACGAAAACATGATGCAAGCACTGACCACATATAAGACAATGTATGACGAAGGCTTGATCAATAAGGAATTCGCAACGATTAACCCGACGAAGTTTAAAGAGACGATTTTGTCCGGTAAAGCAGGGATCTGGACGATGAATGCTAATGAGCTTCTCCAATGGGAGCAGCAGCTGAAGGCAGCGGTTCCTGATGCAAAGGTAGCCATCATCCCATCTCCGGTAGGACCTGACGGCTCCGGCGGACATTATCTGTATGGTTCGGTATCTAGAGCCTACTTCATTAATCAGAAAGTTGAGAATCCAGAAAAGATCATTCAGTTCTTTGACTGGATGGTGAGTGAGGAAGCAGAGAAGTTTTTCAGCTTCGGGATCGAGGGAGAGAATTACACGGTTGAGAATGGAAAGATCAATTACAAGGCACCAGTAACACCGCAGGAAGTAGACGAAGAGCGCTACCGTCAAGCCTTCTTGTGGATGGTACAGGACACCACGTACAACAAAGGTACGCTGGAGCTGTCTGAACAAGGACAGAAGCTAATAAAGGTATATGACGATGTCCTGGCGAAAGAAGGACGTGATGGAATCTCCTTCGAGCCGCGTTTGGACGCATTCCAGAAAAATCCGGATATTTCCCCAATCTCTGATCAGGCTCCACCGGTCATTCTGAACCACATGGTCAAGATTGTATACGGCAAAGAGCCGGTAAGTGACTGGCCGAAGGCGGTAGAAGAGTGGAAATCCAAAGGCGGCGACGAGGTCATCAAGGAAGCAACTGAGAAATACAACAATCAACAAGGGGTGCTTGAGCCGCGCCGCTAAACCCCTGACTGAATGAACTGAAGGAGGCCCAATAACATGTACCGAGTGCTGATAGTTGATGATGAGCCGATGATCAGGCAAAGTCTGTCCGTATTAATCTCTGAGAGGAAGGATCTCATTGTGGACGTCAAGACTGCCGAGAACGGAGCCGCAGCGCTTGGGATATTGGAGGAGGGCCTTCCTGATTTTATATTTACGGATATTCGGATGCCCAAGATGAATGGAATTGAGCTGTGCCGACATTTGTTCCAACAGGATTCAAGTGTTCAGATTGCTGTTGTATCCGGTTATGGTGATTTTGAATATGCTCAGCAGTGCATGTCTCTAGGCGTGAAGGAATACCTGCTTAAACCCGTTTCCCGAGACAAGGTCCATCATGTTCTGGAGAAAATGGCTGCAGCGGCACGTAAAAAAAAGAAATCCACCTATATTTCTCCGGTTCGCCTGGAGGAGGTTGCCCACGCGATGGAGCAGGCAATCTGGTCCCTCAGCAAGGAGCAGCTGAACAAGCTGCTTAAGGATTGTGAACAAGAATTTATGGGATATGGATTAGGAGAGAAGCAACAACAGGAGCTGCTTCAGGCCTTGTACGGATTGGTTCTGAAAAAGCTAAACGCAAGAGATATTTATGCATTCCAGGTCAATACAGAGCTCATGTTTCATGAAGGACGAGAGCTGTACCCTAGACTTCAAGACGCGCTGAATCTGTTTATAGATCAGCTGCAAAGTAAGCGTCGCGGTCATGTCAAGGACCCGGTGGAAGAATCCAAGCGGTATATTGAAGCTCATCTCGCCAGGGAATCCTCGCTGGAGGAAGTGGCGGACATTCTGGGACTCAACCCGTCTTATTTCTCGCAGATGTTTAAGCAGTCGACAGGAGAAACCTTTGTGCAGTACCGGATCCGGCGGCGGATGGAGAGAGCCAAAAAGCTGCTTCAGCAGCCGCACTACCGGATCACGGATATTGCCTATGACATTGGCTACGCTGATCATTCACATTTTACTAAGACGTTTAAGAAATATACCGGTGTTTCACCTTCCGAATTCCGGCAGAGCCTGGGGATGAATGGATGAAAGCTTCACTTGCCCGCCAGGTGTTTCTTTACTTCCTTATTGTGATCATACTTTCCTTGACAAGCCTGGGATTGTTCTCTTATTTTAAAGCCTCACGAGCGCTTGACCGCCAAATGGAGAAGTATATTTCCCAAATGACTACGAATATGGCTTATCAGACGGATATTTTTTTGGATCGCTATAAGGATGTTAGCAGCTCTATGCTGTCCAGCTGGGATATCAAGTATTTCCTGGATATGGACTATACAGACAGCTACTCCTACTTTTATTATTCCTCCCAGATTCGGCGCCACGCCCTGGAGCCTTTATTTGTTCAATATCCACAGATTCATCAGATTTATCTGATTGGAAAAAATGGGCGGGCTGTCGTTAATGACAGCTCCATCCATGTGGAAAAACGGCTGGAATGGCTATGGGAGCGCACGCCTGCTGAGGGAGGCATTGTCGTTCTGAATGACCGAATTGCTTCAAACAAGACCAATATCGTTACACTTGCGAGAAGAGTTCGAGGCTTCTCTAGTTATGAGCCCACAGGGGTCCTGGCGGTGGAGCTGAATGTGCAGGAGCTGACACAAATGTGGCAGCAGAAGGATTTGGGGAAGGACAGTTATTTCTTTGTCCTGGATGAGCTTGGACGATATGTATATCATCCGGAATCTTCCTTGATTGGACAGAAGGCGGACGAAGAATTAAAGTCCAAGGTGCTGCATGGGGAAGAGGAAAGCTTTATTTCAGGTAATGGTGATGATCATCGTTTATTCGTTACCCGATCATCCTTGGAATCAGGATGGAAGCTGACCGTTTCCATTCCGGTAAAGGAGCTGCGGGAGCCTGTAAACTCCATCCGTTCCACAACCATCACTGTAGGACTGATTACATTGGCACTGGCAGCCTGGCTGGCTTTCCGGTTCGGACATTCTATCGTTTCTCCGATCCGCCGGTTAAACAGCAGTATGCGCCAGACTGAGAAAGGAAATTGGCAGCAAATCCAAGGGGTTCATCGGACTGATGAGATCGGCGGTTTGATGCACAGCTACAATATCATGGTTTCCAGATTGTCAGAAATGATCGAGAAGGTTTATGAAACGGAGCTGGCCAATCAGAAGGCTGAACTTGAGCTGCAGGAATCCTCGCTAGAACGTCAAAAAGCGGAATTCCAAGCCCTTCAGCTGCAGATTAATCCACACTTTTTATACAATACGCTGGCTACTGTAAACGGTTATGCTATCGTGCAGCACTCCGGTGAGATTTCTGAAATTGTGGAAGCGATGTCCTATATGCTGCGATATTCCATCCAGACGAATCTGGAAGAGATTACAATCGCAAATGAGCTGAACCATGTCCGTAATTATTTAATTATTCTAAAGCACCGCAGCGGGAGGGAAATCGAGATCGATGTAGATATAGATCCCGAGCTGCTGCTGGAGAAATGCGTCCGGCTTACCTTACAGCCATTGGTGGAAAATATTTTCCAACACGCATTTCCTGACGGGATGGAGGATTACCACCGTATTCGGATTGATGCCAAAATTGAGAATCAATGCTTCTACGTCATGGTAGAGGATAATGGTGTCGGTATGACTCCGGAGCAGCTGCAAAAGCTGCAGGAGCGCCTGCGCCAAAACCGTTTGGCTGAGGCGCCGAAGGATACGGTGTATCATCACGGCGGGATCGGGCTGATGAATGTGCATCGGCGGATTCAGCTGGTGTTTGGGGATGAGTACGGACTGTTTGTAGAAAGTGAAGAAGGCAAGGGGACCCGGTTTGTGATGAAAATGCCGGAACAACAAAAAAAGAGGAGGATTTCTACATGATTAACTTGGATTTGACAGGAAAAATTGCATTGGTAACAGGGGCGAGCGGCGGGATCGGCAGAGCCTGTGCGTTAATGCTGAGCCAAGCGGGTGCGAAGGTAGCCATCAATTACAGAAGCAGTGCAGAGGATGCCGAGCAGGTTGCAGCCCAGATTCGGGAGGCTGGCGGTGAGGCTGCGCTATTTCAGGCAGATGTGACTCAAATTAACCAGGTTGAAGCAATGATTCAGGGCATTCAGGAGCAACTGGGTGGAACTGTAGACATTCTGATTAACAATGCCGGTCATCTGGTAAAGCGGGTTGCCAACGATGTCATGACAGAGGAGCATTACAATCAGGTCATGGACGTCAATATGAAGAGCACGGTCTTTGTAACCCGGGCTGTGCTTGCCGGCATGAAGGAGAAGAAATCCGGAAGAATTGTTAATATGACCTCTGTAGCCGCCCACAACGGCGGCGGTGCTGGAGCCAGTATCTATGCGGCAAGTAAAGCAGCCGTGATCTCTTACTCCAAGGGCTTGGCCAAGGAACTGGGTCCGGATGGTATTACTGTTAACTGTATTTCTCCGGGCTTTATCGGAAACACCGCCTTCCATGCAACGTTTACACCGGATAGTGCGAGACAGGCGACAATTAACAGCATCCCGCTTGGACGTGAAGGACATCCGGATGATGTGGCTTCTGCGGTCATCTATTTCGTCTCTGATCTCGGTTCATACATTACCGGCGAGACGCTTGAGGTTAACGGCGGAATGTTCATGCGTTAAAAAGAAACCATCAATGAGCACGCAATTCTAAGGAGGTAATCTGTAATGATTTCAGGTAACAGTGCATTGTACCAACCCAAATCCGGTAAGCTGACCGTTCAATATAAGCCGGATCAGGAGACCAAGCTGGTCGAGAATCCGCCGAGATTCACCTGGATGGCGGCCCGCCTTGAGGATGATCAATACATCCTGCAAATTTCTTCATCGCGTGAATTTAAGGATCAGGATACACTGACCTACAGTCCGATTCCTTACAATTTCTTCACACCGGATGAAGTGCTTGCCCCGGGCACCTATTACTGGAGATATGCCCTGCTGGGAGATTCCCATGCATCCTCCAGCACACTGGCTACGGACTGGAGTGAAACTCGGGAATTCCAGGTTCTGCCCGACCTGCCGGAAACGCCATTGCCGGCGAGAGCAGATCGCTATGCTCATGTGAAGACAGAGCATCCTCGCTTGTGGCTGAACCGGGAGCGGTTGAACACATATCAGCAGCAGGTTCAGGAGGATCCACAGTCTGCGGGCTGGGATGAATTCTACGAGAAATCCGTGAAGCCATGGATTGACAGACCGCTTATTGCCGAGCCTGCACCTTATCCGGACAATAAGAGAGTCGCAGTCCTGTGGAGAAAAATGTACATGGATTCGCAGGAAGTGCTGTATGCAATTCGGCACCTGAGTGTGGCCGGTGTTGTGCTGAAGCAAGAAGACCTGATTCAACGGGCTGTAGAGTGGCTGGTGCATGCTGCTTCCTGGGATACTGAGGGCACAACCTCCCGGGATTACAACGATGAGGTGGCATTCCGTATTGCCGGTGCACTGGCCTGGGGCTATGACTGGCTATACGAATACTTGTCAGACGATCAGAAGGATCTTGTCCGGAAAAGTCTGTTCCGTCGCACCGAGCAGGTAGCCTTCCACGTGATTGAACGCTCCAAGATTCATCATGTGCCTTACGACAGCCATGCCGTCCGCTCGCTGTCTTCAGTCTTGGTCCCATGCTGTATCGCTTTGCTGGGCGAGGAGCCGAAAGCACAGGAATGGCTGGATTACACGGTTGAGTACTACTCCACCCTGTACAGTCCTTGGGGCGGGGAAGACGGCGGCTGGGCTGAGGGTCCAATGTACTGGACGACCGGTATGGCCTACCTGATTGACGCTTTGAACCTGCTCAAAAATTATACGGGTATCAATATTTATTCCCGTCCATTCTTCGACAAGACCGGGGATTTCCCGCTCTATGTATTTCCGCCGCATACGGCTCGTGCTAGCTTCGGAGATATGTCGAATCTGGGTGAGCCGCCAAGCTTGAAGACGGGAGTGAACATCCGTCAATTTGCAGGCATTACTGGCAACCCATACTACCAATGGTATTATGAGCAGCTGAAAGAGAAAGACACCGATGCAGACAGCAAATTCTATAATTACGGCTGGTGGGATTTCCGTTTTGACGAGCTGATCTACCGTTCAGATTATCCGCAGGTTCAGGCGGAGGCTCCAAAGGACGCTGCTCCGCTGAAGTGGTTCCGTGATGTAGGCTGGGTAGCTATGCATTCCCGCATGGATGATCCTGAAGAGCATGTATTCCTCTTGACCAAGAGCTCTTCCTATGGCTCCCTGTCTCATAGCCATGGAGATCAAAATGCGTTTATCCTGCATGCTTACGGCGAGCCGCTGGCGATCCAAAGTGGATACTACGGAGCCTTCGGCAGTACGCTTCACCGCAACTGGCGCAGACATACCCTCTCCAAGAATGCGCTGCTCATTGATGGTAAGGGACAATATGCCGACAATGACAAGGTGAAGAACATGGAAGCTTACGGTAAAGTGGTTACCGCAGAAGACCGGGGTGCATACCTCTACACGAGACTGGATGCTACCGAAGCTTATCGCAGTGAGGTTCCTTACCTGAAGCGTTATGAGCGCGAAATTTATTTCATCGGCGGATCCTATGCCGTGATTGTGGATCAGGTTGATCTGGAGCAGTCCGGCCGGGTAGATTGGCTGTTCCACACGCTGCATGAAATGAAGCTGAAGAATCAGGCGTTCCGAGTTGAGGGCACTAAAGCAGATATGGATGTTCAATTTGTGTACTGCTCATCCGGGGAATTGGAGCTATCTCAAAGTAATGCCTTTGCCAATGTAGATCCGGCAGAGCTGGAAGGTCTCGACATTCACTGGAATTTGAAGGCGACTACGCGTTCAGCGTCAGCGCACCGCATCGTATCCGTACTGGTGCCGATGAAGAAGTCGGAGCCGAAATACGTTTCACATTTTATGGATGATCAAGACCACGGTATTCATTTGTACTTCACGCTGGACGGCCAGACACAGCAGGTTCAGGTTCCTAAAGTCTATTAATTTCTCGTTAGTCAGGGTTCTCTAAGGTTTCTTCCATATTGAAGACCTTTGCGGAAAATTTCCGCAAAGGTCCTTTTTTTTTTTTTTTGAATAGCGTATTTGAAATGGCAAAGACAGGGTATAAATGTTTATACGTTGACAACCTGTATATACAGGTATATGATGTGAATCTGAAAACTTGTATATACATGATTGAAGGAGGCAGGCCTATATGAACGGAGATGACAAGCGGGGGAAGGACTGGTGGAGAACCTCCACCGTATATCAGGTTTACCCCAAGAGCTTTAATGATACAACAGGCAGCGGTACCGGAGATATTAAAGGACTAACGGAGAAGCTGGATTATATCAGAGGGCTGGGCATTGACATTGTGTGGCTGCAGCCGGTATATATTTCTCCTCAGAATGATAACGGTTACGATGTTGCCGATTATACCTCCATTGATCCCGTATACGGTACGATGGAGGATTTTGACGAGCTGGTCTTTCAGCTAAAGCGCCGGGATATGCACCTGATGATTGATATTGTCGTCAACCATTCCTCCACAGAGCATCGCTGGTTTAAGGAAGCGAGATCCTCTAAAGATAACCCGTATCGTGATTATTATATCTGGAAGGATCCTGCCGAGGATGGAGGACCACCCAATAACTGGCAGTCAAAATTCGGCGGTCCTGCGTGGCAATACGATGAAGGAACAGGACAGTATTTTCTCACGCTGTTTGATAAAACCCAGGCGGATCTGAATTGGGAGAATCAGAAGGTTCGGCAGGAGGTTATGGATATTCTTACCTTCTGGGCGGAAAAGGGAGTGGACGGCTTCCGGATGGATGTCATTAATCTGATTTCGAAGGATCCCCGCTTTCCTGATGATGACGGCTCGACCTCCCCGGGGGATGGGCGCAAATTTTACACAGATGGGCCAAAGGTTCATGAATATATCAAGGAAATGAATCAAAAGGTATTTCGTCCTTACAATCTCGTGACGGTCGGCGAGATGTCCTCGACCACGCTGGAGCATTGCATCCGCTATTCCAGGCCGGAGGAGAATGAATTCTCGATGACGTTCAGCTTTCATCATCTGAAAGTAGATTACCCGAACGGACAGAAATGGGAGCTGAAGCCTTATGATTTTGAAGAGCTGAAGAGAATATTGTCCTATTGGCAGATTGGTATGCAGGAAGGCGGGGGCTGGAACGCACTGTTCTGGAATAACCATGATCAGCCGAGGGCACTGAGCCGGTTCACGGATGACACCAGATATCGGCAAGAAAGCGCGAAGCTGCTGGCGACGACGCTTCACGGGCTGCAGGGTACTCCGTACGTCTATCAGGGTGAGGAAATCGGACTGCCAGACCCGAAATGGAACTCCATGGACGAATTTCGGGACATCGAGTCCAGGAATATGTACGATATTTTGCTGCAAAAGGGGAAATCTCCGGAAGAAGCAGAGCATATTATTCAGGTTCGTTCCCGGGACAATTCCCGGCTGCCAATGCCCTGGGAGAATCAGGAGCAGGCTGGATTTACAAAAGGCACTCCATGGATCAAGGTCGATGAGCGGTATCGTGACATCAATGCACGCCTCGCGGTGGAGGACCCGGAGTCCATTTACCATCATTATCGCAAGCTGATTGAGCTTCGCAAGAGCCTGCCAGTGTTAACAGATGGTGCTTATATCCGGCTCGATGAAGGGCATCCGCAAATTTATGCTTATGCAAGGCGAAATGCTGGAGAAATGCTCGTCGTGATTTCCAATTTCAGTGATCAGGAGATTTCCTTCCGCCTGCCGGAGTCTTTAAAGGCCTCAGGCTATGCGTTCGAGAATGCCAAGCTGCTGATCGGCAATGTGAAGGAAGCTCCGCGCTTGGATGTCATTGTGCGGCTTGCGCCGTATGGCTCTTTTATGTGGCTGCTGACATAGGCCATCTATATATTCTGACAGGACAGGAGAGAGGACAATGGTCAAAATCGACCGTGCTAAAGTAGAGCAGATCGTTCAAGCGGTCGGCGGCAGGGACAATATTGAAGCCGCTTCGCACTGTGTCACCCGTCTGCGGTTTGCGTTGGCAGATGAAAGCAAAGTGGACGCAAAGGCTTTGGATCAGAACGACTTAGTGAAAGGGCAGTTCTCATCGCAAGGCCAGTTCCAGGTCGTCATTGGACCGGGCCTTGTGGATCAGGTGTATGAAGAGATGATTCAAATCACCGGAGGCACCCGTGCCTCGAAGGATGATGTCAAGGATTTAGCGGGCAAAAAGCAAAATCCGATTCAGCGTGCAATCAAGACGCTTGCTGATATATTCATCCCGATTCTTCCGGCCATCGTTATGGCAGGCTTGCTGCTCGGCGTGAACAATATCCTGACGGGCGCAGATATTTTCTATGAAGGGCAATCTCTGATTGAAGTACATCCGCAGTGGACGGACGTCGCTTCCATGATCAATCTGATTGCCAGCACGGCGTTCACCTTTCTGCCGGTCCTGATCGGCTGGTCGGCTGCCCGGCAGTTTGGCGGCAGTCCATTGCTCGGTATCGTGCTCGGTCTTATCCTGGTCAATCCCGGCCTGATGAGTGCCTACGATTATGCCAAAGCGAAGCTGGAAGGAAGCGTCCCGGTCTGGAATTTGTTCGGATTGGAGGTGCAGAGCATTGGCTATCAGGGACAGGTGCTGCCGGTACTCGTGTCGGCATACATTCTAGCCAAATTAGAGCGATTACTGAACAAGCGGGTTCACGATTCGATCAAGCTGCTGGTGGTAGCTCCGGTTGCGCTGCTTGTCACCGGGTTTCTGGCCTTCATTCTGGTGGGGCCAGTTACATTTGCGATCGGCAACATGCTGACCTCGGGTCTTGTAAGTATTTTTAATTCCTTTGCCGCGCTTGGCGGTCTCATCTATGGCGGCTTGTACGCCGTATTGGTCATCACCGGCATGCACCATACGTTCCTCGCTGTGGACGTGCAGCTGATCGGCAGTGAAGGGGGCACCTTCCTGTGGCCGATGCTGGCGCTGTCTAACATTGCGCAAGGTGCGGCGGCACTGGCCATGCTGTTCGTGTATCAGGAACAGAAATCGAAGGGCTTGGCCGTGACCTCATCGGTATCGGCGTTCCTCGGCGTGACCGAGCCCGCCATTTTCGGGGTTAATCTGCGCCTGCGTTATCCTTTCGTTTTTGGCCTGATTGGCTCCGGAATCGCGGGCATCCTGCTTGCCGTCAATCATGTACTCGCCTCTTCCATCGGGGTGGGCGGTATTCCCGGATTCTTATCCATATTCCCGAACCAATGGGGGGTCTTCTTCCTGGGGATGGCTATTGTGCTCATCGTGCCGTTCACGGGTACCCTGCTCTATGGCCGGGTGCAGATGGCAAGATTGCGGAAAAAGGCCGCCGCCGAGGACTGCGAGCCTCAGGAGGCGGTATTGATGAACACAGACGGGAAGCAGGACGAGGAGAGGGCCTCTGCTTCAGGGACTTCAGCTCCGCCGGTCACTCATCCAGATGATGCAGAGACGGCAGGGGACAATTCGTTCATGCTGGAAATGACGTCCCCGCTGAGCGGAAGGGCAGTCAATTTGTCTCAGGTGCCGGACCCGGCCTTTGCGGAGAAGCAGATGGGACAAGGCATTGCGATCATTCCTGCAGAGGGTAAGGTGTATGCACCATTTGATGGTACAGTAGCCCATCTGATCAAGAGCAAGCATGCGTTAATTTTGCAAAATGAAGAAGGGCTTCAGGTGCTGATTCACGTCGGAATTAATACCGTCTCCCTGAAAGGAAGCGCCTTTACTGCCCATGTGGAAACCGGGGCTAGCATATCGAAGGGCCAGCTGCTGCTGGAGTTTGATATGGATGTCATTCAATCAGCAGGCTTGCCAATCATCACGCCGATTATTATACCGGACGGCCAGGAGCAGATTAACAATGTGGAGGAGCTTCCTGGCGAAGCCATACAGGGCGAGAGCACCATTCTCCGTATTGCCTACACTCAAGGCACGTAAGCCATTGACAGGGATTCAGGCTGAAAGCTGATCGTTAAACATGTTATAATAACCGATGGTGATTAACATGAGAAACAGTAATATTTTTCTAAGTCTATATAAGGACTACGTGCAGTACATTGAATCCGGTTTGCTGCCTCCGGGCAGCAAGCTGCCTTCAGAGCATGAGCTGTCCGCCGTGTATGAAACAACCCGTGAAACCGTCCGGAAGGGACTAAATCTGCTGGCCCAGAACGGCTACATCCATAAGGTGAAGGGCAAAGGCTCTTTTGTTCTGGAGAAAAGCCGGCTGAAATTCCCGATCTCAGGCCTTGTTAGCTACAAAGAGCTTTCCAAGGCGCTGGGCAAGCCAAGCCGGACTCTTGTCTACGCTGTTGAACAGATCCCGGCTGGAGAAGTGATCGGAAAAGAGCTGAAGTGCCGTCCGGATCAGCGGGTATGGAAGGTCATCCGGGCTCGTGAAATCGACGGAGAACGCGTCATTCTGGATATTGACTATCTGAACGCTAAGGTCGTCGATCATCTGAATTCAGAGATTGCCGCAGATTCGATTTATGCCTATCTGGAGCAGGAGCTGCAGCTGAAAATCAGCTATGCCGAGAAGGTCATTACGGTAGAGAGCGTGAATGAACGGGATGCTGCCTATATGGATTTGGGAGATGATCGTCATGTGGTGGCCGTTCGAGGATATGTCCATTTGGAGGATACAACGCTCTTCCAGTACAGTGAGTCACGGCACCGGCTGGATAAATTCCAGTTTGTTGATTTTGCGAGAAGGACCTCGTTAACAGATTGATGAATTCGTGAGCTTTATCATGATATTTGTTAACACAATGTAAGCCAGGCTTAGAGTGGTGTGCAAAAGAAAAGCGGTGGACGAGAGGGGTAACCCTGGCGGCCTGCCGCTTTTTTGGCGTTTTCATCGTTTTCATAAAAATGATCAGTTTCGACATCAGTTTACAATCTTCGCATCCAAGTTTAACCAAGACCTCATCCTGCCCTTACACTAACCCTGTATATTTAGCTTAAATATGTTATGAAACCATGGGAGTGTGAACAGCTTGAAGAAAAGCAAGAGGAACAACGTTATGACCAGGTGGAGCTCCGCTCTGCTCGCAGGCACCCTGTTCATGGGACTGGCTGTGCCGCCAGGATACGGCAATGCAGAGGAAGATCTTACTCAAGGCGTACCAACAGAATCGGTTCAAAGCGAAGCCGTGACGGTACAGGATGCGACGTACTCGCCGGATCCGCAGGACGACACCGACACCCGGCCACAGAGCCCATTTCCGGAGCTGTTAATAACAGAAGTTGTTCCGGATACGGCTAATCTGTCCGGCTCGGATGCGTACGAGTTTATTGAAATTTACAATAACATTGATCAGGAGCTCAACTGGAGAAATTACAAGCTCTTGTATCAAGGCGATGAATGGGACACGCTTCATGGGAATGACATTCTAATTCCAGCCGGTGAAGCGATCGTGCTGTGGGTGATGAACGCTGTAAATGGTGCCCTAACTCAAGATGATTTCAATCAGAACTTCGGCACCCAGCTGACAGAGGATATCAATTTGTTCCGCGTTTCTGGCGGAGGCGGGATGTCAAACTCGGCTGCAAGAACCTTGAAGATTGTCCATATCAGCGGCGAGGAGGTTATTGAGGCTTCCTATCAGAATGATGATCAGACCAAGCCGGACATGGGGATTTTCTATGCCCATCCGAGCTGGGACAGCAAGGATATGATCATGATCGATGGTACCGGAACCGTCCGTGCTACCCCGGGACAGGTTGACAGCAGCCAGACCGTGAAGCCGGAGCCGCCCGTTGGTCCTGAGCCGCCGGCTGAGACCTTCGTGCTGAATCATGAAGCTATTCCTTCGGTCTCAAGAAACGAGGACCTTGTCTTCTCGGCTTCTATCTCCTCTCATCAGCAGGGAGGAGCTGTGCCGGATCGAGTCAATGTCAGTCTGCTGTACAGAACGGCGTCTCAGAGCCGATTCACGGTAGCTCCAATGAATTTGCAGGACGGGAAGTATACAACGACGCTGTCTGCGGACATTTTGACGGAATCTGAGCTGGAGTACCGGATTGTAGCCAAAAGCGACAATCATACCGAGCAGAGTGATCTTCATACGATTGTGGTTACGGGCATCCCGCCCTTGGATCTTCAGCAGATTCCGCCACTGCTCGTGACGGAGCTTGTCGTCAATTCCAAGAATGTTGGCAGCTCGGACGGGTATGAATTTATTGAAATTTACAACAACACCGACCGCGAGCAAAGCTTCGAAAATTACAAGCTGTACTATCGCTATACCGACACAGGTCCGGAGGGAGATGTCGTTTGGGCACCGGATGTGCAGGATTTGGTCATCCCGCCGCAGGAAACGGTTGTGTTCTGGATCATCAATGCAGCGAATCAAGACTCCACCGCAGCTGATTTCAATGCTCACTACGGAACCAGTCTGCAGCACAATGTGAATCTCTTCCGTGTGAACAGTGCAGGTATGGCCAACGGATCACGCCGGGCCATTGTGCTGAAGATGAATACGGGACGTGAGGTTGCCAGCGCGTATTATGATCCGACCCTCAAGTATGAACAGGATGAGAGCTCCACGGAAACGAAGGAAGATACCGCGCTTCTTTACAAATATCCGCTGGATGGTACATCCCGGATGATCAAGATCAGTGCGGGCACTGTATTCCCGACTCCGGGAACTCATGATCCCGCGCAGGTTCCTGCGCAGCCGGTTCATATTGAAGACGATCTCAACCCGCCAACCATTGAGGATCGTACGAACGTAACGGAGATCGATCAAGGTCAAGGTTTTTCTATTCGAGCCTGGGCAGAGGATGACAAGCTGGTTACCTCGGTGACGCTGCATATCAGATCCGACAAGCAAGCCGCATACACCTCGTTCAGATTACTGGAGGACTATGGAGACAAGCATTATTATTATGAAATTTCTCCAGCGGACCTGATTGGAAAGAGCTATTTAGAATATTATTTTACCGTTTCAGACGGGTACAACAAAGAGAACTCTTCACCCTATCAGGTTCAAATCACAGGGGGAGAAGACCGCTCGGAACTGAGACTGAACGTAAATAATGAACAGGTAATCAGCGGCAGCTTCATGCTGAAGGGAACCGCCGAGCAGGCTTCGCCGGATACCGTCAAGCTGTCTGTCAATAATAACGAGATAACAGCAGGCCTGTTCAATGCGTTGGAACGTGACGCTTATTTTGCCTTTGATGCCAAGAATGTGAACTACTATTTTAAGAATGCCATTACCATGGGGCCAGAGCAATTAAAGGATGAAACCATCCTGTATACGTTTATGGATCCGATTCCTTCCTACAAAACGCTGACGTTTCCGATTGAGGCAGGGCGTTTAACCGAAGGAGATGACAATGTGATCTACATTCGTCCCGGCTCCAAGTCCGGTCCTTTCGACGATCGGATCGAGGAGAACAAGGACGATTTCGAAATCCGCAATATTCGTCTGATTCTTGCCAATGGTACTGTGCTGCGTGACCCGGCCTTTGCCGATGTCGAGCAAGAGATCAAGATGGGCGATGCTGCGGGGAAATATGAGGTTCTGGGAGCTTCCTTTCATATTCCTGCAGATCAGTTTATTTCCAGAGCATATCTTTGGGATACGACTAAGGTGCCGGATGGCGTCTACCAAGTTGCCGCCGAAACCGGAACATATAGCAAGAGTGCGTATGTCACTGTAGATAATACAGCTCCCGTGATTCAAACCGGTCTGCAGGAAGGAATGCTCTACCGGGGAGCATTCAGCATTGAGGCACAGGTCACCGATCAGTATGCCGGTGTGAAGCAGGTCACTGCGCTGCTGGACGGCGAGGAAATTCAGCTTCCTTATGCCACCTCCTCATCCAAGCTGGGCGGCGGTGAGCATGAGCTGGTCATTACAGCTCTGGATCATGCTGACAATAAAGCCGAGTACAGCGTAACCTTTCAGGTTCCGAATGAAAATCCACTCCAGCCGGAGTTAATTAGTCCATCCAACGGACAATCTCTGTCTGGAACCTCCGCTGAGCTGAAGGTGAATGTTCAGGATGAGAGCGGCGATCCCATGAAGGTATCCTTCTACCGTGGCTTTCTGCACGACGGAACGCGGATGCAGAGCTTTACCGGCTACCAGAGCGCTTCTGTTACCGAGCCGCCGAAGCAGCTGGCTCCTGCTGGAGAGCAATCCTTGTCTGCAGCAGATTACGCAGCGATCCAGGCCAAGGATGGACAGTATTTGACAACGGATTCTGAGGAGCAGTTCCCATATCAGCGTTATGAAGTGAAGCTGGATGCTTCCGTTCAGCCTGATGATGTCGTCGATATTGTTTGGGAGGGCAAATCACTTCCAGATCGGAAGGTCAGCCTGTACGCCTGGAATACAGCCGCAGCAAGGTGGGACATGCTGGATACCGTCATAGCCGGTTTGGAGGATTTTGAATTGAACTCCTCAGTACGTGCCGGGGATTATAATGCTGGCGGCAGCATCACGGTGCTCATTCAGGATGAAATTGCCGAAAGCTGGAGCGCGCCAGATTCCAGTAGCCCGGTAACGCAGGATCCTTATGACTTCTCGTTCATCTGGATGTCTGATACCCAGTATTACTCGGAATCTTATCCCTACATTTACCGAAGCATTGTACAGTGGATGGCAGAGAAAAAGGACGACCTCAAGCTGAAATATGTAATTCATACCGGTGATTTGGTGGACAAGGCCGAGCAGGAATACCAGTGGGAAGAAGCAGACCGTAACATGAAGGTGCTGGAGGCAGCACAAATTCCTTACGGTGTTCTCGCAGGCAATCATGATGTAGGACATCAGACGGGAGATTATGCCCAGTATAAAAAGTACTTTGGGGCATCGAGATTTAAGGACAGCCCGGTTTATGGCGGATCGTATGACGATAATATGGGGCATTATGATCTGGTTTCCTCTAACGGAAATGATTTTATTATTGTATATATGGGCTGGGGCTTGAAGGAAAAGGAAATTGAGTGGATGAATAAGGTGGTTGCGCAATATCCGGAGCGTAAAGCGATCCTCGCCCTGCATGAGTATTTGCTCGTTTCCGGTAACCGTGCACCGATCGCTGATGAAATTTTTGAAAAGGTCGTGAAGCCGAACCCGAATGTTATCGCTACCTTATCCGGACATTATCACGATGCCGAGCTGAATACGGAAGAGCTGGACGATAACGGAGACAGCATCCCTGACCGTAAGGTATATCAGATGCTGGCCGACTATCAGGGGGCTCCAGAGGGTGGGTTAGGTTACATTCGCTTAATGCAGTTTGATATGACCAACAACAAGCTGCACATGAAGACCTACTCGCCTTACCTGGATGATTACAATATGTATGACGGGATCCCAGGCAAGGATGAGTTCTCGCTGGATCTTGATCTGCAGCCAAGGCTGAAGCGCGTGGCTACCGACTATATTGGCGTCAAGGTGTATACCAATCAGCTGATTGGCCAAACCATGAACGTTGCCAGTGGTGACACTACAGCAATGCAGTGGAATGGGCTGAAGGCTAATGAGTATTACCAATGGTATGTCAAAGTGGAGGATGATTTCAGCGGAGCTGCCTGGTCTGATGTGTGGGGCTTTGCTCTCGGCAATCCTGTAGTTAGCCCGCCTACTGGCGGAGGCAGTGTAGAGCCGGGCACACCTGCAGCTCCACCTGCAATTCCTCAGCCTCCAGTCGTGGCGGTTCCTGCCGATGGGGTTGTGGAGATACAAGGAAATGCATCAGGTCAATATCAGGTGAATGAAAATGCCGTGAAACAGGCAGCCGCTGCAGCTGCTGCAGCCGGGTTGAAGCAGCTCAGGCTGAAGCTGCAGCCAGCCATTGACCCTACGAGCTCTGTGCTTCCACAGGTTCAGCTGGATGTCGCTGCAATGTCAGGGGCGGCACAAAGCAAGCTGTCCCTGATGGTGGAGTCCAGTGACAGCAAGATCACGCTGCCTGCGGCAGCTTTGGATCAGCTGAGCTCACGCGGTTCGACCTCGATCATTTTGAAATTCGGGGCACAGGCTGTCCAAGCAGGCCCTAGTCTACAGCGTGATATGACATCCTTAGGAATGCGTTTTGACATCGCAGTCACTGAGAATGATGGCAGTGCATCAACAGCCGTGGAGGGATTTGCAGCACCGATCCAAGTAGAGTGGAAGCTCACTAAAGATCAATTAAACAGGCTGGATGCTGATTATGCAGGCATATATGAGAACGTAAATGGACAGCTTCGTTATGTGGGCGGCACCTTTGCAGGAGATATGGTTTCCTTCCAGAGTGAACGTGCAGGACAATATGAGCTGCTTGAGCTTCGGAAGCAATTCAGCGATATGAGCGGCAGCTGGGCGGAGGAGTACGTGCAGAAGCTGGCCGCAAAGCATATCATCAAGGGGATCGATCATGAGCGGTACGCTCCTTCTGTATCCGTGACCCGTGCTGATTTTGCTGTGCTGGCCATGAGAGCGCTGGGGGATGAAGGTACTGATTCACCTGCTGTTCTCTTCAATGATGTAGCGGAGGGCGCGTATTACGCGTCCGAGGTCAGCAAGGCAGCAGCTCTTGGATTGATTCAAGGCTATGAAGGCAGCTTCAGGCCGAAGGATTCCATAACGCGTGAGGAAGCAGCCGTGCTGCTGCAGCGGATGCTCCGGCAGCTTGGCATTCCAGCAGCAGGCTCCAGCAGCGCTGCAGCCTTTGCGGATGCGGATCAGATTTCTCCATGGGCACTCCGTGCTGTGACGGAGCTGCAGGAGCTTGGTATTTTGAACGGAAAAGGACAGGGCGTGTTCGCGCCTGATGCTCCGGTTACCCGTGCCGAGCTGGCCAAGATGATTTACGAGGTGCGAAACCAACATAATTAATAGATTCGTTAATTGGGGGCTGTCCCCCAAGTAGATTCTTGTTTAACGAGTCAGCTCACTTGAGTGAGATCTGAAGCAAAAAATAAAGACGTGGTGGAGTCAGGGAGGTGATCCCAGCACCGCCACGTCTTTATTATTGAATGTACAAATGAAACCGCTCCTTTTTAGATGGTTGCTAGACACATCCATTCTACCAAAGGGCGGTTTCTTTGTATTACCTGTGTTTTGGGGGATGGATATGCACGAAGCAGCGGAAAGGACGAAACGATTCCGGACCAGCGACAGCGAGGAGAGGAACGTTTTGTACGCGGAGCAGCTCGCAACAACAAACGAGGCCATCCCGCAAGACCCTAGATCTTTGAACTGCACCCCGTCAAGTAGACAGTACAAATAAATAAAATTAATTAGGCGGCCTTAGATCTGAATTCCATTGGACTAAGGCCGTTTAATTTAGCTTGTAATCGTTCATAGTTATAAAAATGAAT